>JAJDOJ010000042.1 GCA_022340215.1 Gammaproteobacteria bacterium | reverse complement strand
TTAGGCGATTTCTGTCAAATGACATACCATCCTGCTTGTCTTTGTCGTCCGTCCTCTGTGTTGCGACAACCGTTACATAGTTCGACTATGCGCCTGTTGTCGCGCCTTGATGACGAACGATCCCGGCGCTGCGCTGTCCCTGCTTTGCTTGGGCACCGGTCTTGGGCTTCCTGCCCAAGCCGTTCACTGCTTCGCAGTTCACCCGGCGCGATCTGGTATGTCATTTTCCGGCAATCGCCTTACACTTCGGCCTAGCCTCGCGGGTTCGTACCGCCCGGCGAAGTTGGGCGTCCGGACTCACGGACACGGCACGAAACGTCGAAATACCTGAGGAGCCACGATGAGAAGCGCACTACCCCTGACGGCATTCGTCTGTCTGTTCCTGATGACCCTTCCTGTGACTGCACTTGCCGAAGCACCGGCGAGCGAGGAGGTCGAGCTGTATTTCATCTCGCCAGCTGACGGTGACACCGTCAGCAGCCCGGTTAACGTCGTCTTCGGTCTGCGTGGGATGGGCGTGGCGCCCGCCGGGGTCGAAAAGCCGGGCACGGGCCACCACCATGTCATCATCGACGCGGAACTGCCCCCGCTGGACCAGCCGATTCCCTCGGACGCCAATCATCGGCATTTCGGTGGCGGCCAGACGGAGACCACGATCGACCTGCCTCCCGGCAAGCACACGCTGCAACTGGTCTTGGGCGATCAAGCGCACACACCGCACGCCGAACCGGTCGTCTCCCGAAAGATCACGATCACGGTCAAGTGAGGTTGGCTGGCGCGTCCGGGTCGTGAGGAACGCTCGGTGCCTGCCAATAGGGACAGTACCGCGCGGCTGCTGATCACCTGCCCGGACCGCCCGGGGATCGTCTCGTCGGTGACGGCCTTCCTGTTCAACCACGGCGCGAACATCACCTCGCTGGACCAGCACAGTACCGATCCGGAAGGGGGGACGTTCTTCATGCGGCTGGAGTTCCAGACGCCCCACCTGGACGTCTCGCAGGGCGTCCTCGAGAGCACGTTTGCCGCCGCCGTAGCGACGCGCTTCGAGATGGACTGGCAGATCCACTATGCCGCCAGACTCAAGCGCGTGGCACTGCTCGTCTCCCGCTTCGACCATGTATTGCTGGAGTTGCTGTGGCGTTATTCCCGCGCGGAACTGCCTTGTACGGTCACCCGGGTCATCAGCAACCACCCCGATCTGCGCGAAGCGTGCGAGCGCTTCGGCGTGCCCTACCACCACGTGCCGATCCGCCGGGACACGAAGGCGGAGGCGGAGACGGAGATTCTGGATCGACTCGGCGGGGACACGGACCTCGTCGTCCTCGCGCGCTACATGCAGATTCTGAGCGCCGAGTTTGTCTCCCGTTTCCCGAACCGCATCATCAACATCCACCACTCGTTTCTTCCCGCCTTTGCCGGCGCCGATCCCTATCGACAGGCCTTCGACCGCGGCGTCAAGCTGATCGGCGCAACCGCGCACTACGTGACGGCCGAGCTGGACCAGGGACCGATCATCGACCAGGACGTCATTCGCGTCTCCCATCGCCACAACCCCGCGTCGATGCGGGAACTCGGGCGAGACGCGGAACGCTACGTGCTAGCAAGGGCCGTCAGGTGGCACCTGGAGGACCGCATCATCGTCTGCGGGAACCGTACGGTGGTATTCGCCTGAATCCCGTCCGCGTGTCCCTACGCTGCCTTTTTCGAAAGACAAGCGCGGAAACTGACCGAAGGTGATGGGTGTTGGTGGTGTTCAGTCCCCGATCCGCATCGACAGATCGAGGGCGTCGACGTCCTTGGTCAGGGCGCCCACCGAGATGAAATCCACCCCGGTTCGCGCAATCTCGCCGATCGTGTCCAGATTGACACCCCCTGAGGCCTCCAGTTTGGCGCGTCCGGCGTTGATCTTGACGGCGCGGTGCATATCGCCGGTCGCGAAGTTGTCCAGCATGATGATATCCGCCCCTGAGGTCAGGGCCTCGGCGACCTCGTCGAGGGTCTCCGTTTCGACCTCCACGGTGAGCCTCGGGTGCAGTTCTCGCGCCCTGGAGACCGCGGCCGACAGGGAGCCGGCGGCGCGGATGTGGTTCTCCTTGATCAGCACCGCGTCGAACAGACCCAGGCGGTGATTGTGTCCCCCACCGCAGGTCACGGCATACTTCTGGGCCAGGCGCAGCCCTGGAATCGTCTTGCGGGTGTCGAGGATCGTCGCACCGGTACCGGAAGCGGCCTTGACGTAGCGGCGCGTGGCCGTGGCGGTGCCCGACAGAAGCTGGAGAAAGTTGAGCGCGGTTCGCTCCGCGCTCAGCAGGCCGCGGGCGGGTCCCGAGAGTTCGCAGAGTCGTTGATTCGCCCGAAGCGTTTCCCCCTCCCCGGTCAACCAGTGGAGGGTGATCGAGCGATCGACCTGGCGAAAGACTTCGTCGAACCATGCACGGCCGCAGAGAACACCCTCTTGCCGCGACAACACGTGCCCGCGGGCCCGTGTGTCCGGTGCGATCAGTCCGGCCGTGACGTCGCCCGCGCCGATGTCCTCCGCCAACGCCCTGGCGACCTCGGTGGTGATGTGTTCGGGAGGGGGCAACATGGCGAGATCGATTGCTATCCGAAATATTCCCGCGTGATCCGGAAGACGATCAGACCGAATGTCACGATGTAACTGCCGAGCATGCCGATCATGCCCTGGCCCTCGGGACGTTTGCCGATCCACAATTCCCGAAAGGCCCGCGGAATCTTTCGCCACGGCATCGCCTTGAGGCCGACCGTGAGGTAGATCCCGACCCCGAGCATCAGGGCGAGCATGACGGGACCCCAGACGAAGTCGCTGGCTACCTTCAGACCCGATTCAATCCACGTCATTCGGCCCCCCCGGGGAAACCGTAGGAGCCGGCAGGATGAGGGCGGCGGTGGCCGAAAGCAAGCGATACGGCGCGGGTCGGGGGCAATCGCGGACCTTGGATACAGGGACACCCGAAGCAGGGGGCGGGGACCGCGGATACGGATGAAACGGCGCCCACCGGCAAGTTTTCATGAATTCGTAACAAATTCGGGGTTTAATGGCTGGATTATGGACGTGACGATAGAAGACATGTCGGCGAACCGTGGCTCGGCCACGGCTGCCAGTATCCTTGTCGTCGAGGACGAATCCGCGATCCGCAGGGTGATCCGTTTTTCGCTGGGGCGGGCGGGATTCAACGTCATCGAGGCCGAGGGCGCGGACGAGGCGGTGCAGCGTATCGCGGACAATCGCCTCGACCTGGTCCTGCTCGACTGGATGTTGCCGGGACAGAGCGGTCTGGACCTCGCCCGGCGCTTGCGGCGCGAGGCGGTGACGCGCGACCTGCCCATCATCATGCTGACTGCGCGCGTGGAGGAGTCGGATAAGGTGTGTGGTCTGGACGCCGGTGCCGATGACTACGTCACCAAGCCCTTTTCTCCGCGTGAACTGGTCGCCCGGGTCAGGGCCCTGTTACGGCGTGCCCGTCCGCATGCCGATGAGGTGGCGGTGGTGGTCGACGGTCTGACCCTGGATCCCGTGGCGCACCTGGTTCACGCGGAGGGAAAAACCATCGATCTCGGTCCGACCGAGTTCCGGCTGCTGCGCTTCTTCATGACCCACCCCGATCGGGTCTACAGCCGCGGGCAACTGCTCGACGAGGTCTGGGGCCGGAGCAGCTTCGTGGAAGAGCGCACCGTGGATGTTCACATCCTGCGGTTGCGAAAGTCACTGAAACCGACCGGTTTCGACAGCTACATCCACACGGTTCGCGGCGCGGGGTATCGCTTTACCCCAAAAGGTGACGGATGAGTCCCCGAGCCCGCCGCCGAGAAGCACCGCTGGTACGGTGAAACCGAACTGACCGGAGGGATCGGGTGCTAGCGTTCTGGACCACGGAAATTCGCCGACTCGCGCTCGTTGCCGTACCGGCGGGTATCGCCGGATATCTATTGGGGGCCGCCGGGTGGTTCGTGGCCGCCGCGGTTTCCGCGCTGCTGTTGTGGCATCTGTTACAACTGAGATCCCTGTTACGCTGGCTTCGCCTGGGAAAATCGGCGACCCCGTCGCGCGCTTTCGGTCCGTGGAAAGAGGTGGAGGCGGGGATCGCCAGGCTGCGGGTCCGCAGCAAGAAGCGAAAGAAACGGCTGGCGCGCATGTTGTCCCGATTCCAGAGATCGAGTGAGGCACTGCCCTACGGCACGCTGATCCTATCTCCCGGTGGATCGATCGAATCATTCAATCGGGCGGCCGCCCGGCTGCTCGGACTGAGTGTGAGGGTGGATCGGGGACGCAGGATCACCAACCTCGTCCGTCATCCCGATTTCGTACGCTACATGAAAGCCCAGGAGTGGGACGAGGCCGTCGAGATTCCTTCTCCCGGAGACGACCAGGCCAGTCTGTCGATCCGCGCGGTCAAGTTCGGAGGCAAGCAGGTCCTGCTGAGCGTCAGGGACACAACCCGCTCCCGGCATCTCGAGACCATGCGTCGGGACTTTGTCGCCAACGTGTCGCACGAACTGCGTACACCGCTAACGGTGCTGCGAGGGTACCTGGAGCTCCTGGAATCCGACGACGGAATCGTGGGTTCGGCAGACCGCCTGGAATCGATTCGTCAGATGGACGAGCAGACGCAGCGTATGCAACGGATCGTGGAGGATCTCCTGACCCTGGCACAGCTGGAGTCCGGTGTCCGTGGCGAAAGCCCGGAAACCCCCATTCCCGTTCCGGGACTGATCTCTGACGTCGTCGGCGAAGGCAGGGTGCTTGCCGGTAGCGAGCAGTTCCATTTCTCCGTCGAAGTCGACGAGACGTTGTGGCTGACAGGGAACGCGAAGGAGCTCCACAGCGTCTTCATGAACCTGGTGCACAACGCCGTGCGCTATTCCCCGGGTGGTGGCGAGATCGCGGTGAGATGGCAGGCCGATGAGGAGGGCGCATATTTTGTCGTTTCCGACCGGGGTATCGGCATCGAGTCGAGACACCTGGGTCGACTGACCGAACGCTTTTACCGCGTGGACAAGGGCCGTTCCCGCGCCAGCGGCGGCACGGGCCTGGGTCTGGCCATCGTCAAGCATGCGCTGCAGCGACATGACGCCGATTTGAATATCAGGAGTCACCCGGGGCAGGGCAGTGTCTTCACCTGCAGCTTTCCCGTCGAGCGTGTCGTGCGCAAGCAGCGGTTGTCCCGCGTGATCTCAAGCTGAACCGGACAACGCGACGGCGCTCCACGATTCGCTGGATTGGCGTCCGGTTTCACCGCCTGCTACCTTCGAAGGTTACCCGGACACCCCCGACCGGCTCGATACGTTCGTCGTCTCGTCCCCGCAGATGAGCGACGCCATGCCCCCTTTTTCAAGTCCCGAATCGTCGCCGCCGTCGATCTGGGTTCCAACAGCTTTCACAGGATCGTCGCGCGGATCAGCGTGTCGCCTGTCACTGGGGCAGGGGTATCTTATGGCGCATCGTCCGACCGGTGCGGATCTGAAGACAGAAAGGGCCTATCTGGCGGTGGCGGGATTCGAACTCGAGTCTGCTTGACCCGCGTCACCTTCGATCGGGCGGTGCGTTACGATGCCGCACCCGCGGGAACGATGCCCGGTCGCGGTTTTCAGGCGTCTCTCCGGTGCTCGACGCTTCGCTGCCGGACTTTTTTGATTCCCCCCATGGGAGACTTCGCGCAGACCTTGCTAGAATGCCCGAACCAGGGGATTGTGACAAATGGATGACAATGAGCACGGATCAGGGTGACCTGTATCTCGGGGTTCCGGGCGATCTCGGCGGGGAGACGCTGCAGGCTCTACTTCTTTCGGCCAGACTGCGCTCGAAGCCGGACAAACCGGCGCTGGTGACACGGACCTACCTGGACTCGTTTGACTGGCGGGTTTATCGCGCCGGAGGTGTCTTGAGTGCCACGGGCGGGAAACGAAGCTATGTCCTGCGCTGGCGGCCTCTCGATGGTAATGGCGATACCTTGCAATCCGCCGTGGATCGTCTGCCGGTAATGGCCTCCGATCTGCCCACGATGCTTCGAAGGCGTCTCGAAACCGTGCTCGAAATGCGCACCCTGGCCCCTGTGGTCACGACACGTTGCCGTGTTCAGCGGTACGAGATTCTGAACGAGGACGACAAGACGGTCCTGCGTCTCGAGATCGAAGGGGACCGCGACGTGCGCTACGGATCGGTCAGACGTTCCATGGACCAGAGCAGCGTCCTGCTGCGCGGTGTTCGCGGTTACGGTGATGAGCGGCGGCGGGTCGAATCGTTACTGCGACACCGGGGCGGGGCCGTGAGCCTGTCGCAGGACCCACTGGATAGCGCGCTTGCCCTCGTCGGACGCGTGCCAGCCGACTACTGCTCCAAGCTTCGTCTCTCACTGGACCCGCAGCAGCGCACCGACGAGGCCGCGGTAAAGATCCTGTCTCACCTCTTGGACACCATGGACGTCAACGAGGCGGGTGTGAGGGAGGACGTGGATACGGAGTTTCTGCACGACTATCGGGTGGCGGTACGTCGCACGCGATCCCTGCTGAGCCAGGTTAAGCCCATTTTCCCGACCCAAAGGGTGGAGCGCTTCCGCAGGGAGTTCGCCTGGCTCGGCCAGATCACCAGCCCGTGTCGCGACCTGGACGTGTATCTCCTCGGCTTCGAGGGATTTCGCGACAGCCTGCCGGCCGGGATGCGGGAGGACCTCACCCCGCTTCGCGAGTATCTGGTGAGACACAAGGCCGACGAACACAGCAAGCTGGTTGCCGTGCTGGATTCACCCCGCTACAGAAAGACGATATCGGACTGGAAGGCGTTTCTCGAGGCCGAACGACCCCGGCGCACATCGCTGCCTAATGCGACGCGGGCGGTATCCGAGGTCGCCAGCGAGCGAATCTGGCGCATCTACCGCAGGGTCATGAAAGAGGGCCGTGCCATCGATGACCACTCACCGGCGGAGGAACTCCACGAATTGCGAAAGAGCTGCAAGAAGCTGCGCTATCTGATGGAGTTTTTTCGTGACGTCTATCCCCCGGGCAAGATCGATCGGCTGATCGGCGCCCTCAAGGGCCTGCAGGACAACCTCGGGTATTTTCAGGACTACGAGGTGCAACACACCTCGCTGACGACCTTCGAGGCGGCGATGGAGAAAGAGACCGGTATCTCCGATGGCACACGCCGCGCCATGGACCATCTCATCGAGGCCCTGGTGAAGCGCCAGCACGACACGCGGGAGGCCTTCCGTGGACGCTTCAGGGAATTCTCCAGGAAGGAGAACCGTAAGCGCTTCAGGGCGTTGTTCCGCCCGCGCCCGGTTGCCGAGCGTGACACCGCATGAAGATCCTCGCCACCTACAACATCAAGGGCGGAGTCGGCAAGACCGCGGCCGCGGTCAACCTGGCCTGGGCCGCGGCGGGCAGCGGCTACCGTACCCTGGTCTGGGACCTCGATCCCCAAGGTGCGGCGACGTTCTATTTTCGCATCAAACCGAAGGTCAAGGGCGGATTCAAGGCGCTGGCGCGGGGCACGCGTACCCTGGACGATGTCGTCAAGGGGTCCGATTTCGACTATCTGGACCTGATTCCGGCGGACTTTTCCTATCGCAACATGGACCTGCGTCTGAACGACGCCAGGAAGCCCGCTCGGCAACTGGTGAGGTTGCTGCGGCCCCTTCGCAACGAGTACGACGTACTGATCCTGGATTGCCCGCCGAGCATTTCGCTGGTCTCGGAGAACGTTTTTCGAGCGGTGGATGCGCTGCTGATTCCGATGATCCCATCCACGCTGTCCGTGCGGACCTACGAACAACTGATCCGGTACCTGGGAAAGTCAGGTCTCGACGACGTGGAAAGATTGCCTTTCTTCTCGATGGTCGACGTCCGCAAGCGGATGCACAAGGACATCGTCGCTCAGTTACCCGCCCGGTTTCCGGAGTTCCTTCCCACGGCAATTCCCTACGCCAGCCAGGTCGAGCTGATGGGGCAGCACCGCGCGCCGATCGGCAGCTTTGCCCCGGCCAGCAAGCCGGCCCAGTCGTACAGCGACCTCTGGTTGGACGTGGGGAAAAGGGTATTCAGCTGACCGGTCGGTCGTGCGCGTTTAGGCGATTGCCGGAAAATGACATACCGGATCGCGCCTGATTTTCGTTCGTCATCAAGACGCGACAACAGGCGCATAGTCGAACGATGTATCTGTCCTCGCAACCCAGGGTGCGGACGACAAAGACAAGCAGGACGGGATGTCATTTGACAGAAATCGCTTTAGGCCTGCTGCAGCGAATCAGTGGGGTTCCAGTCCATTGACGCGGTCACCGTTGCCGATACCACGGTCCCGGAACCAACCCTGCCGCGCTTCGATGGCGTAGCGCGCCGCGCGCTTCGACCAGTGCGGGGTGGTCGTTTCCGGCGCCATTGATTCGATGTTGACGATTTTGCCTTCGGCATCGACGAACGCGACCGAGAGCGGTATGAGGGTGTCCTTCATCCACATCACCCGCGGTGCCTCGTCGTTCCACACGAATAGCATGCCGGTGTTCTCGCTCAGCTGTTTCCGTCCCATCAGCCCCCGCCGCTGTTCCCGGTCCGTGACGGCGACTTCCACCGCGAGCGGGTGCGTACCAATCTCGAGGGTGCGCGTCTCGGCAAAAGGGGATTCGAGAAAGGACATCGCCGCCAGCGCAACGGCAGCGGCGGCAGGGATTGCGCGGCTTCGAGGCGCCCGGCCACGCAGCGCAGGTTCCGGATCGACAACGATACGGACAATCCCGCTTCGAATTTGATGTAATTTCATGTGGCAAGTATAGAATTCGGGCCAGGACAGGAAAAGCGAGAGGCAGAAAACGTAATGAGCGCCAAACCGAAACCGGCAGAGACCAACACTGAGATCGCGTCCAGCGACAAAACACAGGCGCCGGTGGCCAAAGCGCCCGACGCCTCGGTAACCGAAGCGATCGACTTGGACTCGCCCGAGTGGTATCTGAACCGGGAACTGACCTGGCTGGAATTCAACAAGCGGGTGCTGCACGAGGGCCAGGACCCGCGCACACCCCTGCTGGAGCGCGTGAAGTTCAACGCCATCGTCAGCGCCAATCTCGACGAGTTCTTCATGAAGCGAATCGGGGGATTGAAGCAGCAGATCGGCGCCGGAGTGAGAGAGCCGTCGGTTGACGGACGCACACCGGAACAGCAGTTGAGCGAATGTCTCGAGATGGTGAGCGAAATCAAGCGCCAGCAGCATGCACTCGAGGCGGATCTGTTCAAGGAGCTTGAAGCCGAAGGTATCCGCCTGTCGAATTACCAGGACCTGGACGGTGAAAGCAAGAACACGCTGCGCGATTACTACATAAAGAATATCTTCCCACTGATCACGCCACTTTCGATAGATGCGGCACGCCCGTTTCCCTTCATCTCCAACCTGTCGCTCAACCTGCTCCTGACCGTCTATTCCCCGGGCGAAGAGAACAAGACCCTCGTTCGTATCAAGGTGCCGGTCGGCAGCGGAATCCCCCGATTCCTCCAGGTGGGTGACGAGGCCCATTTCGTCCCCCTGGAGCAGGTGATCGCCAACAATCTGGAACTGTTGCTGCCGGGTATGGAAGTGGCGAGCATCGAGATGTTCCGAGTGACACGCAACGCCATTATCGAGCGGTCTTCCGACGGCGCGACGGACCTGCTGGAGATCATCGAGTCCGAACTGCGCGGCCGTAAGTTTGCCCCTATCGTACGTCTGGAGGTGGCTACGGGAATGGACCCGGTCCACCGAGGCATGCTCGCGGCCGAGCTTGGGCTTGACGAGGAGACCGAGGTATTCGAGGTCGCGGGGCCGATGGCCGTGCGCGATCTGTTCCAGATCGCAGGTTTGGAACGACCCGACCTCAGCGACCCGCCGCACAAGCCGCTCGATCACCCGGCGCTGGCGGATGCACCGAACATTTTCCACGCGATCCGCAACGAAGGCCCCTTTCTGTTGCAGCATCCCTACGAGTCGTTCGTTACCTCAGTGGAGCGCTTTCTGCGAGAGGCCAGCCAGGACCCAAAGGTTCTGGCGATCAAGATGACGCTCTACCGCACGGCGTCGGAGTCCAGGATCATCGAATATCTGATCGACGCGGCACAGAACGGTAAACAGGTCGCGGTCCTGGTCGAACTCAAGGCCCGATTCGACGAGTCGGCAAATATCCGCTGGGCGAACCACCTGGAGCAGGCGGGAATCCATGTCTCCTATGGGGTGCTGGGGCTCAAGACCCACAGCAAGCTGATCTTCGTGATCCGCCGCGACTACGATGGTCTGCGCCGATACGCTCACATCGGTACCGGCAACTATCACTCGGGTACCGCTCGTTTGTACTGTGATCTGGGGTTGCTCACCTGTGATCCGGTCATCGGCGCGGACCTGACGGAGCTTTTCAACTATCTGACCACCGGCCAGGTGCCCAAGCGTCACTACGAGAAGCTCCTGCCTGCCCCGAAGGTACTGAAACCGGAGTTGCTGAAAAAGATCGAGCGTGAGATTTCGAAGCACAGCAAGAAGGAGCCCGGGCTCATACAGATGAAGATGAACGCGCTGGAGGACAAGGACATCACCAGGGCGCTGTACGAAGCTGCTAGGGCGGGGGTCGGGGTGGACCTGATCGTGCGCGACTCCTGCCGCTTGCGCCCCGGCATTCCGGGATTGTCGGACAACGCCAGGGTGGTCAGTATCGTGGGCCGTTTTCTCGAGCACGCACGGATCTTCTATTTCCGCAATGCTGGTGACGAGGAATATTTCATCGGTTCGGCCGACTGCATGCGGCGCAACCTGGAGGTGCGTGTCGAGGTGGTCACACCCGTGGAATCCCCCAGCCTGAGAGAGGGACTTCGCAACATCCTGGACATTCAGTTGAACAACCGGCGTAGCGCGTGGGATCTGCAGTCCGACGGTACCTACATCCAGCGGCGGCCAGGCAGCGGAGACGAGGAACGCGGTGCGCAGGAGATCCAGATCGATCAGGCAATGGAGCGTTTCAAGGCCTATCGCAAGGCCAGGAAGAAGCGGCCGCGGAGTCAGCCGAAGCGCGCCTGATTCGCACGTTGTCTCTCGGCAGGTCGGGCAGATGGGTACGACCGTGAGAGGGTTTTTTGTGTATTCGGAGTACCAAACGGGATTTATACGGTTGTCGCATTGTGGTTCTAGGAGCCTGTCGGATTTAGGCGATCGTAGCGAGCATGGTGGGAGAGCGAGACAAACAGTTCACGATTTCGAGGCGCATAGTGGGCCTACGCAACGAGGAATCGGGGATTTTTTGGCCGCTCTCCCATCAGCGCAGTAGATTGTTCCTAAATCCGACAGGCTCCTAGGTCTCTCTCAGGGACTCGGCCTCGATCCGATCGCTCGCGACGTGCCGCACGTCCCTGCCCTTGACGAGAAAGACGACGTACTCGGCGATGTTCTTGGCGTGGTCTCCGATCCGTTCCAGGGCCTTGACCACCAGCAGGATGTTCATCGCGTGGCCCATGTTGCGTGAGTCCTCCATGACGTAGGTGGTCAGCCTGCGCGTCGCAGACTGAAACTCGTTGTCGAGTTCATCGTCCTCTTTGGCGATCTCGATCGCACGTTCCATATCCATGGTGTCGAAGGCGTCGAGTGCCGAGCGCAACATCTCTGTGGCGATCCCGCACATAATCTTGACATCGCGCAGCAGTTTCTTGTTCGGTGAACTTTCGTCACTGTCGTACAGACGTATGGCGATCCTCGCGATCTTGAGCGCCTCGTCGCCGATCCGCTCCAGATCGGAAATGGACTTGGATACGCCAATGATCAGGCGCAGGTCCCCGGCTACCGGCTGGCGCAGGGCGATGATCCTGTTCATCTCCTTCTCTGCCAGGAGGTCGTATTCGTTGACGGTGGGTTCACGCTTCTCGACCAGTCGTGCCTCGTCCAGATCCTGTTTGCGGAGTGCCCTGACGGCCTTCTCGGTCTGACTGATGACCAGCCCGCCCATCTCGAGGACGAGTTCCCTCAGCCGGGCGAGTTCGGCGTCGTAGCGCTTCACCGTATGTCCTTCATTGGCCTCGCTCATCGTGGGCGACCCTCCTGTGGGGGTATGGATCATCGGGACCGGGATATCGGTGAATCGTGCCTAACCGAAACGGCCGGTGATGTAGTCTTCCGTCAGCTTGTGCCGCGGATTGGTGAAAATCTGGGAGGTCTCACCGATCTCGATCAGGTTGCCTAGATGAAAGTACGCCGTGCGTTGTGACACGCGGGCGGCCTGCTGCATGGAGTGGGTGACGATGGCGATGGAGAAATGCGCCCGCAACTCGTCGATCAACTCCTCGATCTTTGCCGTGGCGATGGGATCCAGCGCCGAGGCCGGTTCGTCCATCAGGATGACCTCGGGGCTCACGGCGATCGCGCGCGCGATACACAGGCGTTGCTGTTGTCCGCCGGAAAGGCCGGTCCCGGGGCTGTCGAGGCGGTCTTTCACCTCATCCCACAATGCGGCCCTTTTCAGGCTCTCCTCGACCAGGTCGTCCAGCTCGGCACGGGTTTCGGTCAGTCCGTGTATCCGGGGTCCGTAGGCGACATTTTCGTAGACCGTCTTGGGAAAGGGGTTGGGTTTCTGGAACACCATGCCGACCCGCGCACGCAGCTCGACCACGTCCATATCACGCCCATAGGTGTCCTGCCCATCGAGCAGGATCTCGCCGGTGACGCGACACCCGTCGATGGTATCGTTCATGCGATTCAGGCACCGCAGCAAGGTCGACTTGCCGCAGCCCGAGGGGCCTATCATGGAGATGACCTCATTTTTGCCGACGTCGAGATTGATGTCCTCGACGCCCATCTTTTCTCCATAGTAGACGCTCACGTTGCGGCACGACATCGAGGGGTTGGCCGAGGTGACCTCGCCCACTGTCCTTCGATGCTCGCGGCCAATCTTTTCTTCCGCCGCCATGTCCTCGCCGGCGGTTGTCAGACCCGGGGCGCCGATCGAATCCGCTATGGTTTCCATGGTCCTACCTCGACTTTCACTTGCATTCTTACAACGCGCTTTCGGTGCGCCGGGAATTCACAAGCATCCGACTCTGAACGATGCCTTCGTCACACGTGCCTCACCAGCGCCGTTCGAATCGCTTCCGCAGGATCACGGCGGTCGTATTCATCGCAATGAGGAACGCCAGCAGCACCATGATCGCCGCGGAGGTTTTTTCCACGAAGGCCCGCTCCGGGCTGTCCGCCCACAGATAGATCTGCACCGGGAGCACCGTCGACGGGTCCATCGGTCCCCCGGGGATGTCGACGATGAACGCCACCATGCCGATCATCAGCAACGGGGCCGATTCCCCCAGTGCCTGAGCCATACCGATGATCGTACCAGTGAGCATGCCCGGCATGGCCAGGGGCAGAACGTGGTGACCGATCATCTGCATCTTCGAGGCCCCCATACCCAGTGCGGCCTCGCGAATCGATGGCGGTACGGATTTGAGCGAGGCCCGGCTGGCGATGATGATCGTTGGCAGGGTCATCAACGCCAGGACCAGCCCCCCCACGATGGGAGCCGAACGGGGCAGTCCGAAAAACTGAATGAACATCGTGAGCCCGAGAAGTCCGAACACGATGGAGGGCACCGCGGCCAGATTGTTGATATTGACCTCGATGAAGTCCGTGACCCGGTTCTTCGGTGCGAACTCTTCCAGATACACCGCCGCGGCGATGCCGATGGGAAAGGACAGCGCGAGAGTCACCAGCAGGGTGAACAGCGAACCCATCGCCGCACCGCCGATACCGGCCAGTTCCGGATCCCGGGAGTCCCCGGATGTGAAGAAGGCCCAGTTGAACCGGCGTTCGATACGACCCTGTGCCTCCAGGGAGTCAATCCACGAGATCTCCTTGTCGCTGAGTCTTCGCTCGTCTTCCGGCAGGTCCCGATCCATGTTGCCCTTGACGAAGACGTCCACATCATCGTTCGCCAGTAACCAGACCTGGCGGCGCTCTCCGATCAGGGAGAGGTCGCTACGAACCATCCGCTGCAGCTCGTAGGCGGCACTGGAACTGACCAGCCGATAGAGCTTGCGCTGGTCGCGCCGGCCCTTGACCCCCGGGAACTCCGCACGCAGCGAATCCTTGATGAGACTGGCGTAGTTGCCATTCTTCAGGCTGTGCTGGCTGCGGTTACCGTCCGGGTCGACCTCGTCAGGCTCGAAATGGATGTCCAGCTTGATATAGGTCTGACTGAACGCCGGATAGCCCTTGCCGACGATGTCCAGGAACAGGGTCGAGACCGCCGCCATGCCCAGCAGGATAGAGACCAAGCCGTACGCACGGAAACGTTTCTCGGCCGAATAGCGCTTCTTCAGGCTCCCGCGGACCTTCTCGCGATTGTTGACCCGGGGCTCGCGATTGGTGGTCTGGTTTTGCCTACTCATACTGTTCCCTGTATTTGCGCACGACGTGCAGCGCGATCACATTGAGTATCAGCGTCATGGTGAACAGGAGCAGACCCAGTGCAAACGCGGCGAGGGTCTTGGGGCTGTCGAATTCCTGGTCGCCAGTAAGTAGTGTGACGATCTGAACCGTCACCGTGGTGACCGCCTCCAGCGGGTTGGCGGTGAGATTGGCGGACAAACCGGCGGCCATGACCACGATCATCGTTTCACCGATAGCGCGTGATAGCGCGAGCAGGATGCCGCCGACGATCCCCGGGAGGGCTGCGGGGAAGATGACGCGCCGGATCGTTTCCGACTGGGTAGCCCCCAGCGCAAGGGAGCCGTCCCGCATGGCCTGCGGTACGGCGTTGATCACATCGTCCGATAGGGACGAAACGAATGGAATGATCATCACGCCCATGACCAGTCCCGCGGCCAGTGCGCTTTCCGAGGAAACCGTCAGACCAATGGACTCCCCGATGATCCGGACGGTTGGGGCGACGGTCAGAGCGGCAAAGAATCCGTACACCACGGTGGGGACGCCGGCGAGGATCTCGAGCACGGGTTTGACCACGGCACGGACGTGGCCACTGGCATATTCCGAGAGGTAGATAGCCGACAGCAGACCGATGGGGACGGCGACCAGCATGGCGATCAGCGAGATCAGCATGGTGCCGGCGAACAAGGGTACCGTGCCGAACGCACCCGAGGCACCGACCTGGTCGGCGCGAATGGCGGTCTGGGGGCTCCACTCGAGCCCGAACAGGAAATCCGTGATGGGTATCGCCCGGAAGAACCGCATCGCTTCGAACAGCAGGGACAGCACGATGCCGAGCGTGGTGAAGATCGCGATGGTCGAGCAGGTGATAAGCACGAAGGTAATGACCTTCTCCACATAACGACGTGCCCTCAGACGTGGAGAGACCATTTTCCAGCCCAGGAGGATCCCCCCTGCGGAAAGCGCCAGGGCAATCGCGGCGATGACGGCATTGCCCGTCTGCTGAAGCCGGGTGTAGTGGGCAGCGGCATTTTTCATGGTCTCGTCGATCTCGCCCGAGACGATGTTGCCCTCCACCAGGTTGCGGACATCGTTCATTACCAGACCGAGCCGTTCGGGGGGCAGGTTCTGTATGTCCTGTGAAAGTCCCGCTACGACCAGATGCGTGATGATCTTCGGTGCGATGGCCAGCCACACCGAGAGAACGATAAGGGCGGGTAGCGCGGCCCAGATGGCGAGGAGATAGCCGTGGTAGCTCGGCAGCGAGTGCAGTCTGCGTACCCCGCCGGCCTGTTCGCTCCCGACCCTGAGGGCCCGCTTTCGCCCCAGATAGTATCCGGCCGCGGACAGAATCAGGAGAATCGGAATCAGTGTTGAAGGTTGCATGGAAAACCCGGAACCCAAAGTGACGGAGGGCCCGTCAGGGCCCTCCGCAGAGCGCGTATTACTTAACCGAGGCGGTATTCAGGTTCTCGAGTCCTGCAACGCTCTTCTTGAACTGCTTGCGTTCATCGTCGGGCATCGGAATCAGTCCTCTGTCCGTCAGGTAGCCGTCGTCACCCCAGGCGCGCTCGCTGGTGAACTCGGCGAGGTACTCCTTGATGCCGGGTACGCTGCCGATATGGGCCTTCTTGACATAGAAGTACAGGGGACGGGACAAGGGGTAGGATCCGTCGGCGATGGCCTCGAAGTCGGGCTCGACGCCGTCGATCATGGAACCCTGAATCACGTCACCGTTCTGGTCAAGGAAGCTGAATCCGAAGATGCCCAGTGCCTTGGGATTCGCCTGCAGTTTCTGCACGATCAGGTTGTCGTTCTCTCCGGCCTCGATGTAAGCGCCGTCTTCACGAATGGTATGGCAGACGGACTTGTACTGGCTCTTGTCCGCCTTCTTCATGGCAGCAATCCAGTCGAACTTCTTGCATCCACCTTCCATTGCCAGTTCGACGAAGGCGTCGCGGGTGCCGGAGGTCGGAGGTGGACCGAGCACCTCGATAGGGGACTTGGGCAGCGAAGGGTTGACCTCGGCCCAGGTCTTGTAGGGGTTGGGAACGAGCTTCTCGCCGCCTTTGGGATCCGGTACCTTCTTGGCGAGCGCCAGGTAGACGTCCTTCAGCGTGAGATCCATCCGGCCAACCTTCTTGGAATCGGCCAGGACGATACCGTCGTAGCCGATCTTGACCTCGACGATCTCGTTCACGCCGTTCTCGGCACAGTTCTTGATCTCGGATGACTTGATTCGCCGCGAGGCGTTTGTGATATCCGGGTGTTCGACACCGACACCCGCGCAGAACAGCTTCAGACCGCCGCCCGAACCCGTCGACTCGACCTTCGGTGTGCTAAATTGCGTGGACTTGCCGAATTGCTCCGCCACCACTGTCGCGAAGGGATATACCGTGGACGAACCCACGATGCTGATGTAGTCGCGTGCCGCCTGGGCATTGCCGGCAACACCACTTGTGACCGCGGCCAACGCCGCGATTGCCAGAGTTCTCGTCTTCATATGGCTCTCCATTGACGAACTGGTATGGTTGGGAGCGCACAGTTGTAACGGCCCGATATGTCAGAGTGATGACGCGGCCCCGGAACACCCCGGTCTTACGTGCCCGCGGGCGTGTGTCGGCCATCCTGCAGACTGCTCAATTATGGAACGGGAATGTGACAGCTGTATTTCGTGGGGCGGCTAGGAAGCGAAGGACGACCGAGGGCACCGGTCAGCGATCGCTGCCTGGCAATCGGGCAGGAGAAGGGAAAAGCAAAGTAATGTCATGTCGGCTCCACTAAACTTTGGAGACGTTGATTCAACCGAACCATGCGAGGTTCCCGAGGCCATGGAGCGACTGGACCGGAAGTATATTACCCAGCACACCTCCCGGAAGTTCAATCAGGAACTCGAAGACGTGCGCAACCGGGTTCTGACGATGGGCGGGCTGGTGGAAATGCAGCTCGACGATGTCCTGCAGGCGCTGTGCGAGAATGACGTAGAACTGGCGGGGCGGGTGATCAACACCGACCGTCGCATCAACGGGATGGAGCTCGAGATCGACGAGGCGTGCAGCCAGATCATCGCCCGGCGCCAGCCGGCGGCCAGCGATCTTCGGCTGTTGATAGTGGTTATCAAGACCATCACGGATCTGGAAAGAATCGGCGATCAGGTAAAGCGTATCGCGAAATCGGTTCAGGGATGCGGTCGGAGCATGGCGAGCAGATCGCAGGTCATCGATCTCAAACGCCTGGGGGAGCAGGTGAGCGCGATGTTGCGGGAATCACTGGATGCCTACGCGCGTGTCGACGTGGAAGGTGCCCTGCGGATCATTCACCGGGACAGCGTGATCGACGAGGAATCCGAGGCGATCATGCGAGCCCTGATGACCTTTATGATGGAGGACCCGAGGCAGATCTCTGCGGCCATGCAGCTGCTCTGGTGCGCCCGCTCCTTTGAGCGCATGGCGGACCACGCCAAGAACGTCTGCGAATACATCGTTTACATGGTCGAGGGCAGGGATGTCAGGCATGCCACAAGTGCACAGATGGCGAAGGTGGAGAAGGAGATACTCGGCTGACCTGTGCTCTCGCCGACTTGTGTTGAGGCGTTGGGGCGGGTCTTGTTCCGCCCTATCGGGCCGGTGGCTGGCCCAGCAGGCGCTCCAGCAGTGCCTTTTGGGCATGCAGGCGATTCTCGGCCTCGTCCCAGACCACGCTCCACCGTCCTTCTAGGACGTCGGCGGTCACTTCCTCGCCTCGGTGGGCCGGCAGGCAATGCATGAAAAGGGCGTCCGGCCCGGCGCGGGACATCATGGACTGGTCGACCCGGTAACGCGCGAAGGCCGTCGCCCTGGCGTTCTGTTCGCCTTCCTGCCCCATGCTCGCCCAGACATCCGTGACGACCAGGTCCGTGTCCTCGACCGCCTCGAGGGGATCGTGGTGAAGGCTGACACGGCTGCCGGCAGCGGAAAGCACCTCTGTTGGGGGGGCGTAACCCTCGGGGCAGGCGATGCGCAGTTTGAAATCGAACCGTCGCGCGGCGTTGATATAGGAATTGCACATGTTGTTGCCGTCGCCCACCCAGGCTACGGTTGCACCCGCAATCTCCCCGCGGTGTTCGAACCAGGTCTGCATATCGGCCAGCAGCTGGCAGGGGTGGTATAGGTCGGTCAGGCCGTTGATCACGGGAACGACCGAATGGGCGGCGAAGGTCGTAAGCTTGTCGTGTTCGAAGGTCCGGATCAGGACACCGTCGGCCATTCGGGAGATGACCCGCGCGGAGTCCTCGATCGGTTCGCCTCGCCCTAGCTGTGTATCACGCGGCGAAAGAAACATCGCGTGGCCGCCGAACTGCGCCATACCTGCCTCGAATGATACGCGAGTGCGGGTCGATGACTTTTCGAACACCATCGCCAGGACCTTGCCGCGCAGGGGTTCGTAGGGCTCGCTCCGCACCCGCATGGCCTTCAGTTCGATCGCGCGTCTTACCAGGTCCCGCAGGGCATCGGCATCGAGATCGAGTAGCGACAGGAAGTGTCCGCGGGCGGTTGTAGGGTGGGGCTCAGGCATATTCGGCGACGGTGAACTCGACGAACCGTTCCACGAGTGCCGCAACGCCGTCGACGATGAGATCGGCCTCTTCGTTGCTGATGATCAGCGGAGGCAGGAGCCGGATCACGTTGCCTGCGGTGACGTTGATCAACAAACCGGCATCGATGGCCTCGGTCACCAGTGACGTGCAGCCCGACTGCAACTCGATGCCTAGCATCAATCCCTTGCTCCGGATATCGGTGACCCCGGGCAGATGGGCGAGCCGCTCGCGCAGGCCATCCAGCATGCGTTGCCCCAGGATTGCCGCGCGCTCGCAGAGATCCTCTCCCTGGATCACGTCGATGACGGCGAGCGCCGCGCGACAGGCGAGTGGATTGCCCCCGAAGGTGGAGCCGTGGCTGCCCGGACCAAAGACCCGGGCCGCTTCGCCTTGCGCAAGGCAGGCGCCGACGGGGACCCCGTTGCCCAGCGCCTTGGCCAGCGCCATGACGTCCGGTCGGGCGTCCTCGTGCTGCCAGGCGAACCACTTGCCGGACCGCCCCATGCCCGTCTGTACCTCGTCGAGCATCATCAGCCAGCCATTGGTGTCGCAGATCCTGCGAACCCCGGCGAGATACCCGACCTCCGGGATCCGCACGCCGCCCTCTCCCTGTGCGGGTTCCAGCAGGATCGCGACCACGTCCCGATTGTTTGCGGCGACCGTCTTCAGGGCGGCGATGTCGTTGTACGGCACGCGAGTGAATCCGCCCAGCAACGGCTCGAAACCGGCCTGGACCTTGCGATTCCCCGTGGCGGTGAGCGTGGCCATGGTACGGCCGTGAAAACTGTTCTCCATGACGATGATGGTCGGGCTCGAGATGCCACGACCATGACCGTACAGACGGGCGAGCTTGATCGCGGCCTCGTTGGCCTCCGCACCGGAGTTGCAGAAGAATGCCGCATCCATTTCAGAGACCGCGCACAACCGCCGGGCGAGATTCTCCTGCGCCGCGACGCCATAGAGATTCGAGGTGTGCAGCAGCCGACCGGCCTGATCCGTGATGGCCGCGGTGACGGCAGGATGCGCGTGTCCGAGCCCGCACACCGCGATGCCGCTGACGCCGTCGAGGTAACGCTTGCCCTGTGTGTCCCACAGCCACGCCCCTTGTCCATGGTCAAACGTCAAGGGGAGTCGTGCGTAGTTAAACATGAGGTGTGTGTTCATACGATTCGCACGCCAAAATGAAAAACGGCAGCGGTCGGACGCTGCCGTTTTTTCACCGGATACTAGTATAATAAGGATCCGCTGCGCAAACGCCCGCCGCGCAGGCGGGTCGCCGATCAGGCGCCGAAGTTTGCGGCGACAAAATCCCAGTTGACTACGCTCCAGAAGTTCTCGATGTATTTCGGGCGTGCGTTGCGGTAATCGATATAGTAGGCGTGTTCCCAGACATCGATGGTCAGCAGCGCGGTCTTGCCATCGGTCATGACCGTTCCGGCGTTGCCGGTGTTGACGATCTCCAACGCGCCCGAGTCGTTCTTCACCAGCCAGGTCCAGCCGGAGCCGAAGTTCGTGGCCGCCGAGGTCGAGAACTTCTCCTTGAACTGCGCCACGGAACCGAATGCCGCGTTGATGGCTTCGGCCAGGGCGCCGCTCGGATCGCCGCCGCCATTGGGACCCATGCAGTTGAAGTAGAATGTGTGGTTCCAGATCTGTGCGGCGTTGTTGAATACACCGCCGGCCGGGGCATTCATGATGATGTCTTCCAGGGACTTGTTCTCGAACTCGGTTCCCGGCACCAGCTTGTTCAGATTGGCCACGTAGGTCGCGTGATGCTTGTCATGGTGGAATTCGAGGGTCTCGGCCGAGACGTGGGGCGCCAGGGCATCCTTGGCGTAGGGAAGATCGGGCAGTTCATGGGCCATGTCGGTTCGCTCCTCTCGGTGTACTTGGAATCCGGGCCTGTCCGAATACCAGGCCCCGGCGAAAAAGGGCACTTAAGATAGACAGGGTAAGACCATATTGCAAGATAGCACACTGCCGCCAGTGGTACAGACCGCCGGGAGGCTCCTGGCGGTCAACTGCGTCGAATCTACCTTATACTACTCGGTGGCCCGGCATGCGGAATCTGATCGGGCGGAAATCAACCAGTGCCGGACGACTCAATGTAGCCGGCAAGCGTCATGCTCCGTAACCGGTTTCGTCCCGTTGCCCGGCTCGGGGACCCCGATGTCACTCACCACGCGAAGCTTCGTCATGGATCCGATAGAACTCAGTCTGTTCGCGAGCCGTATCTCGGCCGTCTGCGGTGAGATGGGTGCGCAGTTGCAACGTGCGGCGTTTTCCCCGAACGTGCGGGATCGACTCGACTATTCCTGCGCCGTGTTCGACGACTCCGGCGAGCTCTGCGCCCAGGCCGCACACATCCCGGTGCATCTGGGCAGCATGGCCTATGCCATGCGGGGCATCGTCGCATCGGTGAGTTGGGCCGAGGGCGACATGGTGATGCTGAACGATCCCTTTCTCGGGGGCACCCATCTGCCCGACGTCACGATGGTCGCGCCATTATTCGTCGAAGGCGGGTTGCGCGGGTTCGTCGCCAACCGCGCCCATCATGCCGATATCGGCGCGGATACGCCGGGTTCCATGCCGGTGTCGCGACACCTGAGCGAGGAGGGTCAGATCATTCCTCCGACGCATGTCATGCATGGCGGACGGGTGGATGAGGCACTGCTCGACTCGATCACAGGCGCCACGCGCAATCGGCGCGACGCCCGGGGAGACTTCGCTGCACAGATCGGCGCGAACCATCGCGGGTTGTTGCGCCTCGGGACGCTGGTCAAGGGGATTGGCGCGTTACGCTATCGACAGGCACTCACGGAGCTCAACGCCTATGGCGAGCGAATGGCGAGTTCCGCACTGGGCCGGATTCCGCAGGGTGTCTATTCCTTTACCGACTATCTGGACGACGACGGTGTCGGTAGCAGGGACATTGCGATCCGGGTATCCATCGAAGTTGGCGACGGTGTGGTGAGCGTCGGGTTCGACGGAACCTCCCCGCAGGTGGAAGGAAATCTCAATTGTCCGCTCTCAGTGACCGCCGCCGGGGTCTACTACGTATTTCGTTGTCTCATGCCGTCGGTTACGCCCGCTTGCGCGGGGACGTTCCGGCCTGTCAGGCTCTCGGCACCGCAGGGGTGTCTGTTGAACGCCCGTTACCCGGCGGCGGTTGCCGCGGGCAACGTAGAGACCAGCACGCGCGTGGTGGATGCCGTTCTGGGAGCGCTCGCCGGGGCCGTTCCCGAAGCGATACCGGCGGCGAGTCACGGTAGTATGAACAATGTCGCTGCGGGATCGTCGGGAAATTCGAGCTGGGGCTACTACGAAACCGTTGGCGGTGGCATGGGCGCAGGCCCGGGCGGTGGGGGACTGAGTGGTGTGCAGACCCACATGACGAATACGCGCAACACGCCCGTGGAGGTCCTGGAGGGCCGCTACCCGCTGCGCGTGGGCCGCTATGCGATCCGTGCGGGATCCGGAGGTGAAGGGCTGCGCCCGGGGGGCAATGGGTTGGTGCGAGAGCTGGAGTTTCTCGATGCGGCCGAGTTCACCCTGCTCACGGAGCGGCGAGCGCATGTACCCTGGGGGTTGGCCGGCGGTGGTAGCGCCGCGCCGGGGGCAAACTTTCTCAACGGCCGTGCTATACCGGGGAAGTTCAGCGGGCGGGTAATTGCGAGTGACGTGCTGCGCATCGAGACGCCAGGGGGTGGCGGATGGGGCGCGGCGGCAGGTGGGCAGACAGCGTCCGGTTCAGGCGTCAGCTGAGTCATGTGTGGGATCTGCGGTGAATTGCGTTTCGATGGTTCGGCACCCGACGGTGCGGCGATCGGCCGGATGCTGGGCGCTCTGGCTCGTCGTGGCCCCGACCACGAAGGCAGTTACTCCGACGGGCCACTGGCGTTCGGACACCGGCGCCTTTCCGTCATCGACCTCTCCGAGCACGCCAACCAGCCGATGGTGGATCGGGAACTCGGGCTCGTGCTGGTGTTTAACGGGGCGATCTACAACTATCCGGCGTTGCGCGCCGAGCTGCTGCGCGCGGGGTACCATTTCTTCTCCACCGGCGACACCGAGGTCATCGTCAAGGCCTACCACTTCTGGGGTGAACAGTGTGTCATGCGCTTCAACGGGATGTTCGCCTTTGGCCTGTGGGACATGCGAGCGAGGAAGCTCTTTCTGGCGCGCGACCGCCTCGGGATCAAGCCGCTGTACTATACGCAGGACCGTCACGGTTTCCGCTTCGCATCCAATACGCAGGCCCTGCTGGCGTCTGGAGGGATCGATACCGGCCTGGATGCGACGGCCCTGCACCATCATCTGACCCTGCATGCGGTGGTCCCGGCGCCGCGCACGATTCTCAATGGCGTCCGTAAGCTACCCCCCGCCCATACCCTGGTCATCGAGGAGAACGGTAAACAGCGACTCGTACGCTACTGGTCGCTGGAGGCACGGCGCCCCGCCACGCCGCTGTCCGATCAGGCGTGGATCGATGCGACCCGGGACGCCCTGACCCGTGCGGTGGAACGCAGACTGCACGTCGCCGACGTACCCGTGGGCGTATTGCTGTCCGGTGGATTGGACTCGAGCCTGCTGGTGGGGCTGCTGTCCCGTGCAGGGGTGAGCGATCTGAAGACCTACACCGTGGGTTTCGAGGACCATCCGGACGAGAAGGGCAGCGAGTTCGAGTTCTCCGATCCGGTGGCAGAACGTTTCGGCACCGAGCATCACAAGTTCCATGTCCCGAACCGGGAGGTCGTGGAGCGCCTGCCGGAGGCCGTCGATGCCATGGCCGAACCCATGGTCGCCCAGGATGCGGTGGCGTTCTATCTGCTCGCCGAACGTGTCGTCAAGGACGTCAAGGTCGTGCAGTCGGGGCAGGGTGCGGACGAGGTGTTTGGCGGTTATTTCTGGTATCCCTTGATGGAGACGGAGGCCGGTGAAGACCTGGAACGTTTCCGGCGGAACTATTTCGATCGCGACAACGCGGAGTTCGCGCGTACGGTGGCCCCGCGGTGGGCTTCCGAGGACTTTACCTCCGAGCTGATCTCAGGGGAGCTGTCCCGACCCGGCACCGATTCCTTTCTCGATGCCGTCCTGCGCATGGACGTCACAATGCTGATCGTCGACGACCCGGTCAAGCGGGTGGACAACATGACCATGGCCTGGGGTCTGGAGGCGCGTGTGCCATTTCTGGACCACGAGGTCGTGGAACTCGCGATGCGCATGTCGCCCCGGATGAAACTCCGCGAGGGCGGGAAATTTCCGCTGAAGCGCATCGCCCGCGGGCTGCTGCCCGACGCGGTAATCGACCGTCCCAAGGGGTACTTTCCGGTCCCCGCTCTGAAATACGTGCGGGGGGTCGTGCTCGACATGGTCCGCGATGTGCTCAACAGCAGGGAATGCCGCGACCGCGGTCTCTACCGGCGCGAGTATGTGGATGCCCTGCTGGCGGCTCCCGAGGACGAGGCGGTATTCACCCCGATCCGGGGCAGCAAACTCTGGCACCTCGCATTGCTGGAACTATGGTTGCAGCGCAACGTCGACACGGCAGTGGGTCACGTAGTGCCGGGCGTTGGGGAATAACCCCATCCTAATTGCCTTATTAATTTCCGCCCGCGCAGGATACACTTAGGCGATTGCCGGAAAATGGCGTACCAGATTGCGCCGGATTTTCGTTCGTCATCAAGGCGCGACAACAGGCGCATAGTCGAACTATGGAACGGTTGTCGCAACACAGCGGACGGATGAAAAGACAAGCAGGATGGTATGTCATTTGACAGAAATCGCCTTAGAGTTGAACCTGTTGGTCATTTAGGAGGTGGATGAAGATGGATGTGCTGGATCGAATTCGGGAGCAGGTAGAAGGTAATCCCGTCATTATCTATATGAAGGGAACGCCGAACATGCCCCAGTGCGGGTTTTCCGCGCGTGCCTCGGCGGCACTGCAGCAATGCGGGGAGGAGTTTGCCTACGTGAACGTCCTCATGGACCCGGAGATATTCCAGAACCTGCCCCGATACGCGAACTGGCCCACCTTCCCCCAGATCTACGTGGACGGTGAGCTGATCGGCGGTTGCGACATCACACTCGAGCTGTTGGAGAAGGGGGAGCTGCAGAATATCCTCAAGGGCGCGGTTGCCAGGAAGGGCGGTGCGGACAAGGCCGTGGATCAGGGGTAAGTCGATTGTCGAGGGCATCCCGGGGGCCGCCCGAAGGTGCACCCCGGCAGGGAGTCGCGCATCGCGCCGCAATCGGGTATTCCCTCGATCCGGGCTCCCTGGCCGGCGCGTCCACATTTACCAGCGCACACCGTCCTATCGTATGCCGGACGAGACGGCAGCGACGGTCTGTCGATGGACGATCTGGTCGTCGCCTACGGCGGCAGCAGGTCGGCCCCCCGGCTGGAAGCCGCGGTCGGGGGTCCGATGCAGGTGAGGAAGGCAAGAGAGCCACTTTCCATAGCACGGACTTTGCGGCAATCGAAACGCCGCGTCAATTCGTCCTTCAACTTATCGTAGCCTGCCGGTCGGCCTTCGAGCCTGCCGAAGGCATCTCCTGACACATTTGCGGATTCCTCCCCTTTTCCGTTCGCCGTTTCCGGGGATTCTAACCACCGTTTCAAGCATTACTGCACGAATGCACGCATAAATTGATTTTCGTCAATTTTCATTGCGGCCGATTGGTGCAGGGTACCTCGGCCAGACTGTTCGCCGGTCACCCGGACCGGCCGCCGTTAACACCGGAGTATCGGATTCCTGGTTCCCGGCGCCGTGGGATCCATCACCACCGGAGAGGCTGTAATGATTCAGCCAGTCGACCTGCAGGATTTCTTCATCACGTTCTTCTCCGGCGCGATGATCATCATCGCGGGCGCGGCCTACGCCCTGCTGTTCGCCCTGTCCCGCGTCCATCGTATGCCCCGGCTGATGCCCTTCGCCTATCTTGCCTATGTCTTCCTTTTTATCTCGGTCCTGGTACTGGCCGAGGCTACGCATCTGTATGGTTTCTGGCGGATCCTGGTGGTCACCATGCTGCTGGGCTATCTGCTCGCGCCGCACGCGATCTGGCACCTGTGTGTGGGCACGCACGCTGCATTGGAAGAAGACGCAAACCCGAAATCTCCCATACCCGAAGACAACACGCATAGCGGCAGGAGGTCAGCATGAGCAGTGCGCCCTGGTGGTCCAGCGAGGAAATCTGGCGCAAGACCGCCTTCCTCGTGACGGCCCTGATGTTCATTATTCTGATATTTCTCACCTTCGACACCCTTGAGCAGATCTCGGCCGGCAGCGACCGGGTGCCGAACTACAGCGTGATCAACAAGCGCATCAGCTACAACTTCGACGCGGACCGCAATTTTCAGGTTCCGGTGATCGGCGACGCCGAGCCGCTGTTCGGTAAGGCGCTTTCTGACGAGGAAGCCGAGGCGCTCGTGACGCACGGCAAGAAGGTCATTCAGGGTCGCAATTGCATGAACTGCCACACCCTGCTCGGCAACGGCGCCTATTTTGCGCCCGACCTGACAAAGTCCTGGCTCGACGCGTCCTGGGGGAGTGCCGCGGCCCGAGAAGATCTCATGCTCATGTTTCTGATGGATCCGGAAACCAACGCGCGGACATTCGGTACCGGGCGTAAGATGCCCGACCTTGGGATTACCGAGGAAGAGGGCAGGGCCGTGATCGCCTTCCTCAAATGGATGGCGGCGATCGACACCAACGGGTTTCCCTACAACTTCAAGCCGATTCCCCAGGGAGGTGAATCATGAAGCCTGGCGTGAGCGAGATTTCCAACCTGAGCGGCGGCCAGCAGCTCGCACTGAAGTATTTCCTCGTCGCCGGCGTGCTGTTCGGCGCCCAGTTGTTCTTCGGGCTGCTGGCCGGTCTACAGTACCTGCGCCCGGAATTCCTCTACGGGATCCTGGATTTCAGCACCAACCGCATGGTCCACATCAACGCGATGGTGGTGTGGATGCTTTTCGGGTTCATTGGCTGCGCCTACTGGCTGATTGAGGACGAGAGCGGGATTCCGGTGGTGGGACTGAAGCTGGGAAACCTCATCTTCTGGGTCTTTACGACCGCGGTCGCGGTCGTGGTGGTGGTCTACCTCTTCGTTCAGATCGGCCCCGGGACCGATACGACCATCTGGTTCATCAACGAAGGCCGCGAGTATATCGAGGCCCCGAGGTGGGCGGATATCGGCATCGTGGTGTGCGTGCTCGTGTTCTTTTTCAATATCGCGGCCACCGCCCTGAAGGGCAGGACGACGGGGATCACCGGAGTCTTGATCCTGGACCTCATCGCACTGGCGGGCCTCTATCTGGCCGGCATGGTTTATTTCACCAACATCTCGATCGACCAGTACTGGTGGTGGTGGGTCATCCACCTCTGGGTGGAGGCGACCTGGGAGGTCCTGGTTGGCTGCATCATGGCCTGGGGGCTGATGACCACGCTCGGAGCGCGGCGCAAGATCGTCCAGACCTGGCTCTATATCGAAGTCGCCCTGATGTTCGGGTCGGGAATCCTCGGCCTCGGCCACCACTACTTCTGGATCGGCACACCCGAGTACTGGTTCAGCATCGGCGGGTTCTTCTCCGCGCTGGAGCCCATTCCCCTGGTCGCCATGGTGGTGCACGCCATCTACGATTCCGGGACGCACCGGTTCACGAACAGCAACCATCCGGCGCTGGGCTGGCTGATCGCCCATGCCTTCGGTAATTTTTTCGGCGCAGGGGTCTGGGGATTTATGCACACCCTGCCACAGATCAACCTCTTCACACACGGCACGCAGTGGACATCCTCGCACGGTCATCTCGCCTTTTTCGGGGCCTACGCGACCATCAATATCGCCTTCTTCTACCTGGCGGCGCAGAAACTGCGCGGTAACGTCTGGATGGCCGGTGAACTGGCGGGCAATGGCTGGCGGTGGAAGTGGTCCCTGGCCCTGCTCAATATCGGGGTTGTCGGCATGACCATGGCGTTGCTGATCTCCGGCTATGAGCAGTCCTTCGTCGAGCGCGCCATCGAGGGTTCGGGATGGGCAGGTTACTTCGCCGCGCAGAACCATCCCTGGTTCATCCAGGGCATGGTCTGGCGCATGGCCTTCGGCTGGATCACTCTGGCGGGTTACCTGCTGATGGTGTGGGATCTGTTGACGATCGGTGTGGGAGACAGCCGCGCCGCAATCGTACCAGGCGGCGGGGGTGATGCAGTGCTGGAGGAGGCAGGATCGGCGCCTGCAACCGCATAGACCGGTCGGCTTGCCGGCCGGGTGTGCGGGCTGTCGCGTCGGCTTGCCTGACAGTCCGCACGATCGCGCGCCACGAAGTGAGCCGAGGGCGTACGGACTGTGTCGATGATGCCCTGCTCGAAGTGGCAGGGCGCAAGTTGCGGAGCCAGGAGGTAGAATGTCGCTGTGTTTCCCGGTTAAGGGAGACGCCTCCGCGATGGCACGCGGTCGCGCCGGTTCGCCCGAGGTGGGAGGGTCAGGATGTTTCGCTTCGGGTGTCGCCAGGAGGTGTTTCCGGCGTGGAGGAAGGATTTGGGTACGGACTTCGAATGCTGCATCGGGCTCACCCATTTTGCCGGTAGGATCAACCCTCATCAAGGAGCAAAAACGATGAAAAAATCGATTGTGATGTATGCCGGGCTGGCCGTCAGCCTCATGGCGGGTCCTGTGCTTGCTGCCGATGCCGCGGCCGGGAAAGCGAAAGCCGCGCCCTGCGCTTCGTGTCATGGAGCGGAGGGAATCAGTACCAGCCCCGCCTATCCCAGCATTGCTGGCATGGACGCGGCGGCGTTCTCTGCCGCGATGCAGGAATACAAAAGTGGCGCACGCCCGAATCCGCTGATGCAGAGCTTCACGAAAAACCTGTCGGACGCCGATATCGAGAATCTCGCCGCCTACTACGCCAGCCTACCGGGCGCAAGTGAGTGAGCCGCCCACGGGCGGCCACGGCCGCCCGTGGGACCGAATCGCCTCGGAAAAACCCGAACCATGGCAACAACGGTCGCATTTCTCGGCCCAATCGGCCGTGCTGAGCGGTTTGGAGATCTCGGGTGCAACGGGGGCCAGGTTTGTAGGCCACCATGGAGGCAACCAGAGAGTCGTTGTGCTGACCCGCAATACCGGGATTGACGGAACCTCGGCGATGCCGGTCGTTCCGTGACAACCGGCGCACGGAGGCGATAACCTTTCGCTGGCCGCCAGGTCGGGTGGCGAGGGAGGCGCGGCCGCTTGATCTTCGGACTACCTGGGCTCTGGAACAGGAGATCGCAAACAGCATCGTCAGGAGCAACAATACGACGGGTTTCATCCGTATTCTGCAAATTGTGTCCTCATATGATGTGTCACTATACTACCTGATACTGAGACGACGCGAACCGGGTCGCCTGCTTGCCATTCGGTGTCCCGCGTGTAGGATATCGCCGCGTCGCCTACCCGCCGGGTAGTGACCCGGTTGCCGAGCCTCGCGGATCGGTCCCGTCAGAACACCCAAGCTGAACCAGGAGCTCTCTGAATGGATAATTTACTCGGACCGAAATCCGATCACTCCCGCAAGAGTGTATTTTCTGTGGCGTTGCTCGTGCCGCTGATTCTCGTGATGTCGGGCTGCACGCCAGAACAGGCCCCGCCCAAAGTGACCTATGCTGACGATGTCAAGCCGATCATCGAGGCGCGTTGTCTGGAGTGCCACGTGTCGGGCCAGGCGGGCGCTGAAGCCAGCGGATTCGTCGTTGATTCCTACGCCGGCCTGATGAAGGGTACGCGTCTCGGTGCGGTCATCGTTCCGGGTTCGGCCGCTTCGAGTACATTGTTTCGTCTCGTTTCCGGTGAGGCCGATCCCTCGATACAGATGCCGCACGGCAAGGAAACGCTGACCGACGAGGAGATCGAGACCATCAAGGTCTGGATCGATCAGGGCGCCAACGAGTATTGATCGCGCATCGGGTTTTCGGTTGCGGAGCAGTGGTAGGCGGGTCACCAACCAGCGCGGGCGGAAAGGTGTCGGGATCGACGCAGTTTCGTTCGTGCCCAGGTTTTTGGTCCGCGGGTTATGGAAATCCGCGCTTTTCCCAGTGTTCCCCCCCTGAAGTCGTGGAAAGATCCGTATCTTCATGAGCATCGTGGAGTTCTTGACCGATGATGTCGCTCCGAACCCGCTCCCTTCCAATCGATTTCTGCGGGTTCGGAGCCAATGTCGGTCCTGGGGTAGCTGAGTCTCAGGGGGAATCAGGTGTCCATTTGTTCGGCGTTACATCCATTTTCTTCATCGCCAGCGTGATCTTCAGCCACGCCTAGGAGCCTGTCGGATTTAGGCGATCGTAGCGAGCATGCTGGGAGAGCGAGACAAAAAGTTCACGATTTCGAGGCGCATAGTGGGCCTACGCAACGAGGAATCGGGGATTTTTTTGGCCGTTCTCCCATCAGCGCAGTAGATTGTTCCTAAAGCCGACAGGCTCCTAGGTTTGTCCGTCTGGTTCGAAGAGGTGGGTTACGGGATCCCCGAAGACTTTGAGCACACCGAAGGCCGCGCGCCGAACTACGGCGAGAACCCAGACAAATACGGATGAAGGGCGCGGGTGTCGGAGGGATGTCCCGTGCCATTCGGAAATCCTGCCCGGAGCAGCCGAACTGCGTTCCGGCGCGATCCGACGAATCGCCCTCCTTACCCTACGCGGCGGATGGTGTCGTCGCACTCGAATTGAAACTTGCACTGGCCTGGTGCGTCAAACCGTGTGAGCTTTTGCACAGGAATGTACGCCGGTCCTTGATCTGGATGATAATATTTGTTTATGCTTCGATATGATCTTGGTCGCCAGGGCGTTATAGTCCCCCCTCTCCCTAGTCCCCTTGATACAGGACGTCTCCAGCTGAACAGGAGTCGATGTGACCAGCAAGAACCCCCCGCCCGAGTTCCAGGAAGCAACCAATCCCCTGATGGCAAATCCGGACGCCCTGGATCGGTTCGTGCAGTGTTTCGAAAGGAGTGCGAGACGCTGGGAAATTGTCGTCTATCCCGCCATGTTTGCGTTCGTGCTGCTGGCCGCCTACGGATTCTTTCTTATCTACAGCCTGGCGGACGACATGCGTACGATGGCACAGAGCATCGATCCGAACATGTCGCGCAACATGCAACAGATCTCTCAGAGCATCGAGAACATGAACCGGACCATGAAGCAGGTTTCTGGCAACATGGATAGTATGAACAGCCACATGTCGGCAATGAACAAGAAAATGAACGCTCTGGAGCCGATGCGCGTCCATATGGCGAACATGGATCAGTCGATGCGCACGATGGTGGTGTCTACCGATCAAATGATGCGCTCGATGGGCAACATGACGCACCAGATCGGGCGTCCCATGTCGATCATGAACAGCTTCATGCCGTGACGCGGCGTATCGAATGCCGGTCACCTTCCCGTCACCGCCGGCACGGACCCCTCGCCCGGCGTTCTTCCGAGCGGTAACACGCCGGGTCGCGGTGTGACATCGCAACGGTGCCGGCGACCTTTTCTCCCTAGCGCATGCATCCGAATTCCTCGTTCGGGTTAGACTCCTTCGCCATGTATCTCCTGGTCAAGCACCTGCACGTGGCGACGGTAGTCGTCAGTGGTTCGCTGTTTCTGCTGCGGGGTCTGTGGATGACCGCCGATTCGCCGCGGCTGCGGCAATCCTGGGTGCGCGTCGTGCCGCACATCAATGACACGGTGCTGCTCGCCAGTGCCATCGCCCTGTGTGTGATGATCGGTCAGTATCCCTTCGTGCAGGGGTGGTTGACGGCGAAGGTCCTGTTGCTCGTGTTCTATATCGGGCTCGGTATGTTCGCCCTGCATTTCGGTAGGACCCGCAGGGTGCGTGTCATGGCGTGGCTGGCGGCACTACTGGTTTTCACCGGCATCGTTCTGATCGCGTCGAGCGGACACGCGATTTCCTTGCCCCCCGCGTGACCCGCGCCGTGCGGTCGCTGGACGAGGCGCGTCAGGGCCGGAACCGGTTTATCCTGGCGCAACGCCTGCCGACCGAGGGTCGGCGGTCGGCAGGCGTTGAGGCCGGGTGAGGGAGAGTGACCCATACGGGTGCGACGACTTCGGCGTAAATTGATTTTGATCAATTTGATGCACCGATTTTGGGCGTATATGGAAAAGTTGGATTTGTGATTCCCGACCGGCCGATTGCGGCATGACGCGTGCTGGCCTTAGTAACCCCGCTTCCTTGCCGACAGAATCTATCCCGGTCCGTTCCAACCGAAGGGTCGTCATTGCGTAATGAACTATTCCGGAATACTCGTCGTTTTCCCCCCGAATCGGACCGAGGCGGGGATCGCCGCCCTGAACGCACTCGACGGTGTGGAGGTTCACCACTCCGATCCCGCAACGGGGCGAATCGTCGCTGTGCAGGAATGCGCGCATATTCACGGCGAGGTGGACGGCCTGAAGCGGATCAAGAAACTGCCTGGGGTCATCCTCGCAGAGATGGTGTACCACCACTTCGAGGAGGACCCGACGCTGGTGGTGAAGATGCCGGCGGATCTTGAGGAACCAAGCGGGGAAGTCCCCGATTATCTCAAACAGACGGCGTCCTGACGCTCGCCGAAACCTGCCGGATCTTATCATCGGAATGCCCCAGAGGAGGTCGAAATGGAATTGACACGCCGTGATTTTCTGAAGTCCAGCATCGCCGCCACGACTGCCGCCACGGTCGGTCTGGAGGTCAGGGCGACCGCGCAGGCTGCTACCCAGGAGGTCGAGAAGGACTGGCAATGGGACAAGAGCGTCTGTCGTTTCTGTGGCACCGGCTGCGGCATCATGGTCGCCACCAAGCAGGGCAGGATCGTCGCGACCAAGGGTGATCCGGACGCGCCGGTCAATCGCGGTCTCAACTGCATCAAGGGATACTTCAACGGCAAGATCCAGTACGGCAAGGACCGTCTGACTCAACCGCTCATGAGAATGAAGGGTGGCAAGTTCGACAAGAATGGTGAGTTTCAGCCGGTCAGCTGGGAACGCGCCTTCGACGAGATGGAGACACAACTGCGTAAGACGTACAAAGCGCTCGGGCCGACGGGGATCGCGATATTCGGTTCGGGGCAGTACACCGTTCAGGAAGGTTACGCCTCGGCCAAGCTGATGAAGGGCGGGTTCCGCAGCAACAACATCGATCCCAACGCGCGGCACTGCATGGCATCGGCCGTCGCGGGATTCATCCAGACCTTCGGGATCGACGAACCCGCGGGCAACTACGACGATATCGAACACACCGACGCCGCCATTCTCTGGGGGGCGAACATGGCGGAGATGCATCCCATCCTGTGGGCGCGCGTCTCGGACCGGCGCCTCTCGAACGACGACGTCAGGATCGTCAACCTGTCCACGTATCGTAACCGTTGTTCGGACATCGCGGACCTCGAGATCATCTTCAAGCCCAATACCGATCTCGCCATTCAGAACTACATCGCCCGGGAGATCGTCAAGCGGGATGCCGTCGACCACGATTTCGTCAAGGCGCACTGCGTGTTCGCCACGGGTCCCTACGACATCGGCTACGGGATGCGTCCCACGGACGCGTATGCGTTTCCGGCCGAAAAGGATATCCAGGCCAAACAGCTCGAGGTGACACTCGACGAGTGGGAGGCCGTGGCGCAGCGCCGGAAGGCCGGCGAGGTCGTGGAACAGAACAACGCCAAGACCGCCGGTAAGCACTGGTTGATCACCTTCGAGGAATTCAAGCGCGGGGTGGAACCCTACTCGCTGGATTTCGTTGCCGAACTTTCCAAGGGTGATCCCGACGAGTCCCTGGAGGACTACAAGGAGAAGCTGAAGCAGCTTGCCGACATCTACATCGATCCCAAGCGCAAGGTCGTCTCTTACTGGACCATGGGGTTCAACCAGCACCAGCGCGGGACCTGGGTCAACGAGCAGTGCTATATGAACCACCTGTTGCTGGGTAAGCAATGCCAACCGGGCAACGGTGGCTTTTCGCTGACCGGTCAGCCCTCGGCCTGCGGCACCGCGCGTGAGGTCGGTACCTTCGCCCACCGTCTGCCGGCGGACATGGTGGTGTTCAATCCCAAGCACCGGGCATTCGCGGAGAAGACCTGGAACATGCCGACCGGCACCGTCAACCCGAAGGTCGGCAGCCACTTCACCAAGATCATGCGCGACCTGGAGGACGGCAAGATTAAGTGGGCCTGGATTCAGGTAAACAATCCCTGGCAGAACACGGCCAATGCCAACCACTGGCTCAAGGCGGCGCGCGAACTCGATAATTTCATCGTCTGTTCCGAGGCTTATCCCGGGATCTCGGCCAAGGTCTCCGACCTGATCCTGCCGACTGCGATGATCTTCGAGAAATGGGGCGCTTACGGAAATGCCGAGCGTCGTACCCAGTTCTGGCGCGAACAGGTGCCGCCTCCCGGGGAGGCGAAGGCAGACATCTGGCAGGTGCTGGAGTTCTCCAAGCGCTTCAAGCTGAAGGACGTCTGGGGAGAGCATGACATCCCCGGTCTCAAGGCGGAAGGCTTCGCTGACGGCAAGCTTCCGGATATAAGCAAGCAGGCCAAGGAGATGGATTATACCGGCGAGGAGACGCTCTACGAGGTCCTGTTCGCGACACCGGCCAACCGCAAGGTGGCCTGGCCAGACCCGGTCGCCAAGGGCCACGCTAACCACGTGGCGGAACTCATCGGCGAAGGGTGGTTTCCGGAAAAGGCGCTGTTCGAGGAGTATGCGCAGTTCGGGCGGGGACACATGCATGATCTGGCCGAATTCGATGTCTACTACGAAGACCGGGTTCGGGGCCTCAAGTGGCCCGTCATCAAGGACGAGAAGACGGGTGAGTGGAGGGAGACCCAGTGGCGTTTCAACGCCGAATACGACACCTACGTTAAGGAGGGCGACTTCCAGTTCTACGGCCCCGCTTTGAAGGCGCTGCCAAGCGGCGACCTGGACAAGATCACCAACAAGGAAAAGACCAACCTTGCCGGCAAGGCAAAGATCTTCTTCAGGCCCTACGCCGCACCCGTGGAGCAGCCGGACGGGAATTACGATCTGTGGTTGACCACCGGTCGGGTGCTGGAGCACTGGCACAGCGGCACCATGACGCGCCGTGTGCCGGAATTGCATCGGGCGGTTCCGGCGGCGCTGCTCTACATGCACCCGAAGGATGCGAAGGATCGCGGCCTGAAGCGCAACGACCTCGCCGCCATCGAATCGCGGCGCGGTAAGATCCTGGCGCGGGTCGAGACCCAGGGCCGAAACGGCATGCCTCGCGGGACGGTATTCGTTCCCTGGTTCGATGAAGGGGTGTTCATCAACAAGCTGACCCTGGACGCGACCTGTCCCATCTCCAAGGAGGAGGACTTCAAGAAGTGCGCCGTCAAGGTGCTTAAGGCCTGACGGTTTTTGACGGCACGGGCCGTACCTGCGCGGGGTCGCGCGTGTACGGCCTCGATGCCCGGAGCGCTCTCGGTGGGCAACAACGCGAATTCCGCGCGACGCGCGTTTCTGACCAAGCTGACACAGCGTGCGGCGATGGCGGCGACGGGCGGGTTGGTCTGGGGGTACCTGCTGAAACAGCAGGCCCGGGCCGCGTATAACGTGATCCGTCCCCCCGGGGCCCGCGAGGCGTCTGATTTCTACGCCAAGTGCATCAAGTGCGGTCGCTGCGTTCGCGACTGCCCCTATGACACCCTGACGCTCGCCAGGGCTGGAGACCGTGTGCCGATCGGCACGCCGTATTTCACGCCGCGCGACATTCCCTGCTACATGTGTCCGGACATCCCGTGCAAGGTTGCATGCCCGACCGGGGCACTGGATCCGGCGCTGGAGAATATCAACGATTCGCGCATGGGACTCGCCGTCATCGATATCGAGAACTGCCTTTCCTGGCAAGGGCTGCGCTGCGAGATCTGTTTTCGGGACTGCCCGTTGCAGGGCAGCGCGATCACCGTCGAAGCGGTCCCGAGGAAGCTCAGCAAGCACGCGATGTTCGTCCCCCTCGTGAACAGCGATCACTGCACCGGTTGCGGGATCTGCGAGAAGGCGTGTCCCACCGACAAGGCCGCGATCCGGGTGGTGTTGCCAGAGCTGGTTCAGGGCGAGATCGGCGAGCACTACCGTCTGGGGTGGAAGCGGAAGGACAGCATCACGCAGGAGTTCCGGCCCTGGCGGGGAGACACCGGGGAGGAGGGCGCGGAACCGGGGGGCCTGGACTACCTCAACCAGGGTAACGGACCTTGAGCAATCCTACGACGCTGGAAGGAACAAGACTGGGTCCGAATGGCCGACCCGTCCGCCTGTTCGAGATGCCGAAGCGTATCGGCGGGAAGCTTTTCGTCTGGCGTTACCTGATCCTTCGCAGGATTACGCAGGTGACGGTGTTGCTGCTGTTCTTCGGGACGGCTCACTGGGGCTGGACCTTGCTCGGTCAGCCGCTGCTGCTCGGAAATCTCAGTGCATCCGAATTGTTGGGCACCATCCCCCTGGCCGACCCGTTTGCCTCCCTGCAGATACTGGCCACCGGTCAGTCTCTGAGATACGAGGTGCTGATCGGTGCGGCCATCATCGTGTTGTTCTATGGCGTGGTCGGAGGCCGGGTGTGGTGTTCCTGGGTCTGTCCCGTGAACATGGTGACGGACCTGGCGAGCTGGGTGCGCAAGCACCTCGGCATCCCGAACGCGGTGACCCTGGGGCGCGGCATACGATACTGGGTGCTCGGCCTCGCCTTCGTGCTTTCGGCCCTGACGGGTGTCGCGGCCTTCGAGTGGGTGAGCCCCATCAGTATGTTCCACAGGGAGCTGATCTTCGGCGCCGGACTCGGTTGGATGGCGGTATTGGGGGTGTTCGTGTTCGACCTGGTGGTCCTGAAGGATGGCTGGTGTGGCCATCTGTGTCCGCTGGGCGCTTTCTACGGCCTGCTGGGACAGACAGCGTTGCTGAGAGTCGGATTCGATACCCCGACCTGCACACATTGCGGCGAGTGCGCCCGCGTGTGTCCGGAGCCCCAGGTGCTGAATCTCAGGAAGGCCAGCGAGGCTGGAATGGTCCGATCGGGGGAATGCACCAACTGTGGACGGTGTATCCCGATCTGCCCCGAGGGCACGCTGAAGTTCGCCGGGAGATTCCGTATCAATGATCAGAACGAGATGTCCGATGCCGACACAATCCAGAGGAGAAGCCCATGATACCCGCGAAGTCTTGGTTATACGTCCTGGCCGGTGTGTCCCTGGTGTCGTTCAGCCAGGTATCCGGTCAGGGAATCCCCGCCGACGATATGGGCCTCAGCAAGACCAGTGTCTTCGCGGATCCTGCGCCGGAGGCGTACAAGTATCCACAGGGCATGCCGGGTACGACTCCTGACCTGCCTGTCTCCTTCCCCGGCGCGCCGCCTCAGATCCCGCACAACATCGAGGCGTTTGTACCGGTAACGGCAAGCAATAATCAGTGCAAGACCTGTCATGACAATCCAGCCATGTGGGGCAAGGCACCGCAGAAGGGCGTGGCTACACCGATGCCGCAGTCGCACTACGTGGATCCGGCGTACGGCAAGGCGCAGGCGGGCCTGCCAGGGAAAGAAGAAAAGACGCTTTCGGCCAGCCGCTTCAACTGCACGCAGTGCCACGCGCCGCAGGCCGAAACCAAGCCGCTGGTAGGCAACTCCTTCGAGACCGCCAAGTAGGTCGGTAACTACGGGTGGACGTCGCGAGACGAGGGTTCCTCAGCGGGCGTTTTCTGACGCGTGAAGGGCGTGAGGACCTCATTCGTCATACGCACGAACTGGGGCCGCCGCCTCCCTGGCACCGGGATCGTCTCGGTCCGGAGACGTGCGGCGACTGCAGCGCGCCGTGCCGCTCGGCATGCCCGGAAGACGTGATTCGGATACACGCCCCCGATCACGCCCTGGCGGGCACGCCGTACCTGAGCTTCGACGGAGCGGGCTGTACCTACTGCGGTGATTGTGCCCGGGCTTGCCCGATCGAAGGACTGGATCCGGACAGTTCGAGACCGCCGGACATTGGCGCCGCATCGCTGGATTCAGGACAATGTCTTGCATGGAACCGTGTCATCTGCATGTCCTGTGGTCACGCTTGCGGACAGCGCGCCATCCGGTTCGACCGGCGCAGCAGGCCATCGATCGATGCATCGCGCTGCAACGGGTGCGGGCGATGTGTCGGCGTTTGTCCTGGCCACGCGATCGAGGTGGTCTGGTCGGTCACCGCAGATGAGGAACGGCTGACAGAAATCGCCTAAGGTGCGCACCCCCGAAGTGGGTAGGTAACTACACCAATTGCCCGGACTCCTTTGATCAGACATGATTTTATTCGATCATCCTCCTCCTGATTCCTCCGCGGTCCCTGCAAAGATCGCGGAGGCTTTTCTTTGCAGGGTTTCGAAGCGAATCGGCCGGCTCCGGTTTTGACAGGACTGGAGTTGATCCAGATCAATTTACGTCGCGGCCCATGTAGACAATAATATTAGCGCTAGCTGATGGGCTTTTCGGCATCGCGTTTTCGCCGTCGACTCGGTGGTACACGGGGAGGTGCCACCCACGGCTGGGGGGGTGACTGTCTAGTAGGGCAAGGGTTTACCTGCGATGACGGTGACACCGTATTTCGATAAAGCAAGAGTAAGCGAGGTTAATCGTATGAAGAAGGTCTACAGCATGGTTGCGGCCGCGGCACTCGCCGGTTCCGCCGCGATGGTTCCCACCCAGGATGCCCAGGCATGGTGGGGTAACGGCTGGGGCGGCGGCCCCTGGTACGGTGGTGGTCCCTATGGTTGGGGCGGCCCCTGGGGTTATGGTGGTTATCCCGGCTATGGCTGGGGTGGCTATCCGGGCTATGGCTGGGGTGGCTATCCGGGCTATGGCTGGGGTGGTGGCGGCCCCTGGGGTTGGGGTGGATATCCCGGCTACGGTTGGGGCGGCTATCCTGCCTACACCGCACCCGCTCCCACAGCACCGGCAACCTCCGCCGCGAAGTAATCTACGTCCGGCAAAGGGAAGAAGGGGCGGGTACCACCCGCCCCTTCTTCGTTGTTCCAGATGGAACACCCCTGGTTCCGAACCCTGCCGGACGATTTCCGATCGAATCAGCCACACTCCTCATTTCGAGGGTACTGTGCCACCCGTAGTGTGATCGATCACCAGGTTTATCCAGGCAGATCCAGTACTTATCTTGACTCGAGATGATCGGAGCGTATTCTTAGAGGCATCCGGCACCGGACAGAGACGCCGGCCAGACCGTTCCATTCATGCTTCACATGGCGGATGTATGCGATTGAAGTAAAAGGAATTCCGGTTGCGATCTCAAATGGATTGATTGGTAACATCGGACGTTAGCATGCGGTTATTGCGATTTGACATCTGGACGGTTCTACCGCCCCTGCTCTCAATTCTGGTCCTTTCCGGCTGCGGCGTCGTCGACAGCGCGGGCGAGGGTATCAACGAGGCCCCGAGCGTCAGCATCCCAGATATCGGCCCCTCTTCGGATACGGGAGGAGGGGGCGGTGATGGTGGCTCGGGTGGGGAGCCTGGAGCCGATCCGAACGCCCTGCGGGCACGCGAGCAGGACAGGGTCACCCTGTCCGGCGCTGTGGTCGATGACTTCAACCGTGTCGATCAGGTGAAGTGGGAACAGGAGTTTCCCGCCAGCCGTGCCTCCGGCATTTCCAGTCTGAAGATCGACCTGCAGGATGCAGACCAGATCGACGCCTGGTTCATTGCACCCCCGGTCGAGGAACCGACGATCGTCAGGTTCCGTTTTACCGCGATCGACAATTTCGGTACCCAGGGGTCGGCGGAGGTCGACGTCGTCATTCTGTCGATCGCCGTTGCCGATGCGCGCTCGGTCGCGGAGGACAGTTCGGCCAACACGCTCGATGTGTTGTCGAACGACAACGCGGCGGCGTCATCGAGCGAATTGAGGATAGTCAGTGCCGGTACCGCGGGGCACGGTACCGTCTCAGTTCAGGGTTCGGGCGCGGGTAATACCCTGAACTATGTTCCGGATGCGGACTACGAGGGCATCGATAATTTCGAGTACACGGTGATCGATGCCGAGGGCAAGGCCGATACCGCCAAGGTCCAAGTCATAGTCACCCACGGCGGTGATTCCCCGGTCCTGACCAATCCGGGTACACAGGGCAGCGCCGCCGGCGAGCCCATCCAGCCGCCCCTACAGATCAAGGTGTCCGACGTCGATCCCGGCGAGACCTTCCGCTTCGCGGCATCGAACCTGCCGCCCAACCTGGCGATCAACCCGGGCAGCGGTACGATCACGGGTACGACTATCGATCCCGGAAATTACGCGGTCACGGTCACGGTCACGGACTCGGATGGGCTGACAGCCTCCACCGCATTCAACTGGGGCGTATCCAACAATCCGCCGACGGCGGTCCCGGATACGAACGTGGTTACCGAGGACGCCGTCTCCGAAACGGTTACCGGAAACCTTCGCGTCAACGACTTCGACGGTGAGGACGCGAACGCTCTGCTGCTCATTACGGAAGTCGCGGGCAGTTCGACACCGGGGCAGGTCAACGGGATCTACGGTACGCTGGTGTGGGCGGCCGACGGCAGCTACAGCTATTCGCTGGACAATGCGCGAGTCGCGACCGACCGGCTCACGGCGGCGGACACGGTGACAGACGTATTCAACTATCTGGTCAGGGATACCGACGGCGGTGCGGGCAATTCCACGCTGACGGTCACCGTAAATGGCGCGAATGACGCTCCCCGGGCGGTTGCAGACGCGTTCACTGTCTCGGAAGACAGCACGAACAACCTGCTCGGCGTCCTGGCGAACGACGTCGATCCCGACCTCGGGGACGCGCGTGAAGTGGTTTCGCTCAGCACCCCATCCCGGGGTGGGACCGTGAAGCTGAGTGCTCCGGGCGCCGACAACGCCGTCATCTACACGCCGGACCCCGATTTCTTCGGTAAAGAGACGTTCACCTACACGATGCGGGACACCGCGGGTGAGACCTCGACCGCACAGGTCACCGTGACCGTTTCCAATGTAAACGACCTGCCGGTAACCGAGGACCTTAGCTTCGAGATCGACGAGGACGAGACGCTCGGGGAGACACTGAGCGGTACCGACCCGGACGACGATCCCCTGGAATTCAGTATCGTTTCGCAGGGAAGTCTGGGTAGGGCGGAGGTTCTGAATACCGCTACCGGCAGATTCCGTTACGTGCCCGATCCCGGGAAATCCGGTGGGGATCGCTTCACCTACAAGGTGAACGACGGCACCGACGATTCGAACACCTCGACGGTTTCCATCACCATTCTCGCCGTGAACGACGCGCCGGTCGCCAGCGACTCATCGTTCAGTACACCTCAGGGTGCGACCTTCAGTGGTTCCCTTACGGCCAGCGACAGCGATGGTGATAATGTCACTTTCAGCCTTATCGACCAGGGTGCCAAGGGGACGGCAGTCATCGACTCGCAGACGGGTGAATTCAGTTACACGCCGGGTATCGGGCAGACCGGATCGGACAGTTTCAAGTTCAACGCCAGAGACGGGGAACTGGTATCGAACACGGCGACCGTCAGCGTGACGATCACGAACGTGAACGATCCTCCCGTTGCAAACGACGACGCCTTTACGACCAACGAAGACACGCTGTTGAATGGCAACTTGAGCGCCTTCGACGCCGACGGAGATCCGCTGATCTATTCCATCGTCAGAAATTCCGGCAAGGGATTGGCGACGATTACGAACGCCTCCAGCGGCGCCTTCCGTTACGTTCCCGCCAGCGATGCGAACGGCTCCGACAGTTTCAGCTTCCGCGTCTCGGATGGCATACTCGACTCGAATACCGCCACGGTTTCGATTTCGATCACGTCGGTCAACGACGCCCCGGTCGCGGAGGACCTGAGTGTCGACACGCAGGAAAACAAGACCGTAAGCGGTACGCTGACGGGGAGCGACGTGGATGGCGACTCGCTCAGCTACAGTGTCGTGACGGACGGGACCAGGGGGAACGCGACGGTCACCTCCACGGGCGCCTTCAGCTATACGCCCAATGCGGGTGTCAGTGGCAGCGACAGCTTCACCTATCGTGTCAACGATGGAGCGGCGAACTCGAATGTCGCCACGGTCACAGTCAATATCGCCGCCGTGAACGAGAAGCCGCGTCTGGATGTTTCCCTTCCCGACCAGAACGCGACCGAGGACACGGCGTTCAGCTTCGCCTTCGCGGCTAACGCCTTCAGCGACCCGGACGGGGACACCCTGTCCTATTCGGCAACGCAGACGAACGGTTCGCCACTGCCCGGCTGGCTGAATTTCAGTGGACCTTCCCGGTCCTTTACCGGTACGCCCGGGGAGGGGGACGCCGGCTCCGTCCAGGTGCGGGTGACCGCAAGCGACCCCTCCGGCGAATCGGCATCCGACACCTTCTCGATCTCGGTGACGGCGGTCAACGACGCGCCCACCAGCAGCGGGATTGGAGATGTCGATGTCGACGAGGGGACGGCCGATACCACGGTCGATCTGACCGTCTCGTTCGACGATGAGGAAGACGGGGCAGGTGGATTGAATTACAGCGTACAGTCGAATTCCAACCCGGCGCTGTTCTCCAGCGTCGTTGTCAGCGGCGGCTCCCTGACCCTGACATACGCCACGGGCCAGACGGGTTCCTCGGACCTGACGATCCGGGCTACCGACAGTGGATCGCCCGGCCTCTCCGTCGAGACAGGCTTTACCGTAACCGTCAATCCCGCTGGCGGTGTGGCGAGTCTCGCGTTCTCCCTGGAGCCTCCCGGGCAATGCTGGACCACGCCCCGTGACGTGGTGCTGCGTTCGAGCCTGGCCGAGGGTCAGGATCCCCAGAAAGCGGTCTACGCACTGGTGACCGACGGAGCCAGAGGTTCGGTGGCGATCACCGATCCGGCTGCCGGGGCCTTCGAGTATGTTGCGAACCCTGGGATTCAGGCAGGGGAAGACAGCTTTACCTATTCGGTCGAGGATCCGGCGGGTGGTGTGGAAACGCGTTCGGCGACTGTGGTCGTGCAACAGGCGGTCATGGCGCTCGGTGACGAGATTTCCGAGGGCGTTTCGGACGCCGAACTCCAGTTACCGACCGTTGGGGAGCGTGTCGGCTATCGTGGCCCGCTGGCCCTGGCGCTGTCGAGTGCGGGGTACGAGGTGGATTTCGTTGGAGCACTCGAGGCGGGAGGCTCGGTGCCCGGTACCGATCCAGACCACGAGGGGCACGTTGGGGCGACGGCCTACGATGTCGCATTCGGAAGCCCCGATGCCAGTGGTGGTGTCTATGCCTGGCTCGAGGCGAATCCGGCCGATGTCGTGTTGCTGCACGTCGGAACACACGGTCTGAACACCAGCCCGGCGGATGTCGGTGCTATCCTGGACGAGATCGATCGTTGGGAGGCCAGCGAGGGCGGACACCCGGTCTCCGTTCTGCTGGCGCGAATCATCGATCAGGTCCCCGCACATCCGGATGTTGCCTTGTTCAACGACAGCATCGCCGCGTTGGCGGTTGCCAGGAAGACCGATCCGAAGAATCTGGCTTATCCGGACGATGTCACCGTGGTGAACCTGAACGGCGCATTGAATTACCCGCAGGATATCGAAGACGGGATTCACCCCGACCAGGCGGGTTACGCCAAGATGGCGGATGTCTGGTTCGTTGCTCTGACCCAGGGGCAGACGGCGGTGCTCGATAAGTGCCCCTGATCAATACGCGCGAATCGGGAAGGCCCGGCGGGAATCCGCCGTTTCCCGTGACATGAGAAAAACACCAGGGATCTGGATCGACCGGGGAAGGGACGCTCCCTTGAGATAGGTGAGTTGTAGGATGGATGCGAGAGAGGCATTGAGTCTCGTACGAGGCATTGTGTTCATTTCCCTGATCTCCGTGTCGGGATGCAGCGTCGTCGACGATGCCGGGGAGGGAGTCAACCAGCCCCCCGAGATTACTGATCAATCGGCGCAGATTACCGCCCGCGAACATGCCAGGGTCAACCTGACCAGCGAGGTCACTGACGATTTCGACAACATCGACAGTTACCGGTGGGTGCAGCTGGAGGGGGTAGATGGTCGCATCGGAGGCGTATCCGAGATCGATCCCAGGGGTATCCGGGTCGCTCTTCAGGATGCCGACAAGTCTTCCGCCTGGTTCATCGCGCCCGCCGTGGAAGCGCCGACGATCCTGGAATTCCAGTTGACGGTGACCGACAACTTCGGACAGTCAGGGTCAGGGGTGACGAGGGTCCGGATCGACTCCATCGCAATGGCCGATGAGTTCACTGTTTTGGAGGACAGCGCCGGCGATCTGTTGAAGGTCCTGGAAAACGATCTCGACGCGAACCCGGGCGCAAGCTACGAGATCATCGATGTCGGTCCTTCCAACCGCGACGGCGAGGTCAGCATCTCGGGGGCCGGACCGGGAAATCTGCTCAGCTATCGACCGGCGTCGAATTTCGAGGGCTTGGACACCTTCACCTACACCCTGCTCACCGGGCAGGGCCTCAAGGACACCGCGACGGTCCGTGTGACGGTCACGCACGTCAACGATCCTCCTTCACTGACCGATCCGGGCAACCAGGGGGCGACCGTGAGACATGCGATCGCGCCGGTCACCCTCAAGGCGACCGATCCGGATCCCGGTGAGGTATTGCAGTACTCCGCTGAGGGCCTTCCCCCAGGTCTGGCGATCAATCCCGCAACGGGAACGATATCCGGCGTTCCCTCTCTGCAGGGGGAATTTCCCGTGATCGCCAGGGTGACCGACAGTGAAGGGCTGTCGGATACCAGGCCTATGACCTGGATGGTCGGTGTCAATGCGCCGATCGCCGGTCCGGACCGCAATACGATCGCCGAGGACGGGCCGGTCCTGTCGGTGTCCGGTAACCTGGTACTGAACGACACCGATGTCGAGGATGCGCCGGACCTTTTGACCGTCGTCGAGGTGGGCGGCGTGTCCGACCCCGGAGTGGTTGCGGGCGAATACGGCGATCTGCAGTGGAAGGCCAGCGGTGACTACGTTTACACGATCGACAACGACCGTTCTGCCACCAACTCCCTCGCCCAGGGCGCCCAGGCGCAGGAGGAGTTCTCCTACCTGGTGAGCGATACCGACGGAGCACTGGGAAGCGCCTCGCTTGAGATCATCGTGACCGGCGCCAATGACAGGCCCGATGCGAGAGACGACACCTATACCGTCGCCGAAGACGGCAAGGAGGCCCTGGATATCCTCGACAACGACAGGGACCCCGATGAGGGTGACAGTCCCAGGCTCGCAAGTCATGACGACCGAACCGAGAAGGGGGGAAGGGTCGATCAATCGGGAAGCGGCACATCGGCGAGACTCGTCTATCGACCGAAGGGTGGGTTCCACGGCACCGATACCTTTAGCTACTCGGTTCAAGACGAGTCGGGTGAAAGGGACTCGGCTAAGGTGACCGTCACGGTGTTCGCGGTCAACGACCCGCCGCGGATCACCAGTAGTCCGCCCAAAAGTGCCCAAGCGGGCAAGACATACCAGTACAAGATATCCGCGACCGACCCCGACGGTGACGATGACAAGCTGAGCTTCAGCGCGCCGACAAAACCCAGGTGGTTGTCCCTCAGCGATCAGGGCGGCGGCAAGGCGACGCTGTCCGGCACCCCGGGAGCGGGCGATGTTGGAAAGAACGACGTCACCATCGAGGTGTTCGACGGGAAGGATTCGGACACTCAGCGCTTTGGAATCGCGGTGTCCCCGGCTCCGAAGCCAAAACCGCAGCCGCAACCGCAGCCGCAGCCGCAGCCGCAACCGCAACCGCAACCGCAACCGCAACCGCACCCGCAGCCGCAGCCGCAGCCGCAGCCGCAGCCGCAACCGCAACCGCAACCGCAACCGCAACCGCAGCCGCAGTCTCCGTTCAATGGAAATAACGGCAACGGCAACGGCAACGGCAACGGCAACGGCAACGGCAATGGAAACCTTGCCGCGGGGTTTAACGGCCTGACCTTTGACGCCAGGACGCTTTCCGTCGCGCCGGGCCAATGCTGGAACGTCGCCAAGGGCCAGGTGTTGCGGGCCTCGCTCGCCGAAGGTCAACCGGCTTCGGGCACGCAGTACCTGTTGTCTTCCGACGCCCGCAAAGGGTCCGTCATGGTGACGGACCCCGAGACCGGGGCCTTCGAGTACGTGCCGAACCCCACCGGACCCGGAGGAAGGGACAGCTTTACCTACACGGTGCAGTCCGTCGCGACCGGGAACCAGATTCGGGAAGGGACGGTCGTGGTCAATCAGCGGATCATGCCCCTGGGCGACGAGATCACCGAAGGGCTCGTCAACGCGGCGACGGGACTACCCGAAGTGCCCTGGCGGATCGGTTATCGCCGGTCGTTGTACCAGCGGCTGGTCGAGGCCGGCTATCGCGTGGACTTCGTCGGGTCCGGAAGGTCCGGTGAGGCAGTCACCGGTTTCGACCCGGACCACGAGGCCCATGCGAACGCCACTGCTGAGGAGATCGCCCATGGCGGTCCGGTGACCGGATCGGGTGGTGTCTATCCCTGGTTGCAGGCGCATCCCGCGGACGTCATCCTGCTGTACGCGGGAACGCACGGATTGAGCGCCGGTGCCGGCGGGGTGGGGTCCGTGCTCGATGCGATCGATCGCTGGGAGCGTAGTCCCGAAGGGCATCCGTTGACGGTGCTAGTGGCCAGCATCATGGATCGGTCCCCATCGCATCCGGACGTGAAGGCCTTCAACACCAGTCTCGCTGCCCTGGTCCGCGCCAGGTCGACGGATCCCTCCCATCCCGCCTATCCGGACAGGGTGGTCCTGGTCGATCAGCATGCGGCACTCAACGCCGCAGATCCCAGGGCGGATGGCATTCATCCGCTCCAGACGGGCTACGACGCCATGGCGGATATCTGGTTCGACGCATTGACGCGCGACGGGACGGGGATCCTCGAGAAGTGTCCATGATCTGCGGTGCGAACCGCCGGTCGCGGGTTGCTTCAGGTGAGAATTCCCGGAGACTTGGGATTGAAGCACGTTGTCCGGCCGGCATCGTCTGCGATGGGGCTATTGCTAAATATTAGCGATTTATCAAATAGTGAAGTAACCTGTTGTTTGATCTGACTCCCCGCGAATTCCTGCTGGATCTACGGAAAGTCTGCCGAATTGCGATAGAGAGGGCTCTCATTTGTAATGTACGGTTTTTTACGCGCCGCGATGATTCCGGCAACCACGCTTGCGTGGATCCTGGTAGTCGCCGGCTGTGGTGTCGTAGACAATGCTGGTGAGGGGGTAAACCAACCACCCGTCGTCGATGCCGGCCAGCAGAGGGTCAACGAAAACACCGAGGTTCTTCTCCGTAGTTCGGTCAGCGACGACTTCGAGCAGATCCAGGTCTATCTGTGGGAGCAGCTCAGCGGTCCCGCGGTTGCCCTCATGGACGCCGACAAGGAAGTCGCGCGATTCGATGCCCCCGAGTTGACCGTGCAGGAATCCCCGCTCGAATTGTCCTT
>JAJDOJ010000041.1 GCA_022340215.1 Gammaproteobacteria bacterium | reverse complement strand
ATGTAATGAAGCTGGATATCTTCACTGAAATTCAGAAGCGTGCTTGTGATGCTGATGGCGGCTTCGCCCAACTGCTCGATGAGACCCTTGAGCAGGCCCGCGTCGCGGATCAAGCGGGGTTCGATTGCTGGTGGGAAGTTGAGCATCACTGCACACCAGACTTCAGCTACAGCTCCTGTCCTGAACTGATGCTGCAGGCCGTGGCCGCCAACACCAGGCGTTTACGAATTGGTCATGCCGGAATCCTCGCTCCGTTCGAAATTAATCACCCTCTGCGCGCCGCTGAACGCTGCGCCGTGCTGGATCACCTCAGCGGCGGTCGACTGGAAGTCGGCCTCGCCAAATCGGGTGGGAAGGAGTGGCAGACTTTCAACGTTTCCGAAGACCAGGCCGGGGAAGATCTCGCTGAGCTCACGCGGTTGTTGCCGCGGGCCTGGCGCGATGTACCGTTTGCCTGGGAGGGAAGTCGTTGGAATGTTGAAGATCGCGATGTTCAACCGAAGCCTGTACAACAGCCACATCCACCGCTTTGGCATACCTGTTCGAGCCCTCCATCCTTTGAACGAGCCGGCAAAATGGGGGTTGGTGTACTCGGCACCACGCTGTTCGCCCCTGTAGATACCCTGAATACGATGATAACGGGGTATCGAAACGCCATTGCCAGCTGTGACCTGCCTGCTCAGTCAATAAACAATTCAGTGGGTGTTTTCACGTTCGTGCACGTGGCTGACTCCACCCGTGCCGCCATCGACAGCGGCGCGCCGCGCTCCGCTTTGTGGTATGTCAGTTCAGCGCCACGCGTATTCAATGTGCCTCGTGACATTTTCTACGCCGCAATTCGAGGCAACACGGACCCACGTTCTCATGGCGCAACTGTTGCCCTCAGCGCTGCAGAAGTGCCGGACACAACAGACCTGAGCGATCCCAATCCGGTCGTGGAGCTTATGAAACGTGAATTTGCCGGTGAAGAGATTTCCAACGAGGAGATTTTCTCGGTCATCGAGAATCTCGATTCCGTGATTATCGGCGATGTGGCAACCTGCCGACAGAAGATGGAGAAGTTCCAGGAGATTGGTGTGGACCGCCTGATGTGTCTCATGCAGATGGGTGAAGTGCCGCATGAACAGGTTTTGAGTAGTATGCGGCGAGCTGGCCGTGATCTGATACCGCACTTCAGCTAGCTGAGTGCGGTTCCATGCGCGGATCCAGCCTGACTGGAGGTAATGATCTGTGCCCAAAGTAGTCGACCACGAAAAACGTCGTCGGGAATTCATCAAAGCTGCATACGAAACAATCCGTGAGGAAGGACTGGCCGGCACAACGGTTCGTGCCGTAGCGAAACGCGCTGGTTTCACGACGGGAGCGCTCGTCCACTATTTCGGCGATAAGGACGAACTCATTCGACTTGCCCTGGAATATTCAGGAGAGCAGGTTCGAGAGCGCATGAACGCTGCGAATCAGGCCTGCAGTGGCAGAGCCGCACTACATCAGGTGCTGGTGGAGGCGTTGCCTCTGGATAAGCGGCGCAGTGCAAACTGGCGACTATGGCTGGCGATGTGGTACCACTCCGAGTCGAATCAGGATATGCGGGCCGAAGAAAAACGGCGATATCGGGAATGGACCAAACGCCTGGAACAGCCGTTTCTGCAATCCGTAGAACTCGGAGAACTGCCTCCGCAAATCGATATATCCGCCGAGGTTCAGGGACTCATCGCTTTCATAGATGGACTGGGTGTGCAGCACCTCATGTCGTCCCGTCGAATGTCATCCCGTCAGCTCATGATTTTACTTGACCGGTATCTCGATCGTATTTACGGAGCACCCTCGTAGGACTTGACGCAGAGACCAGCCTCATCATATAACGAGCGTTATAATTAGTTCGCCACTGATGGGGAGAGTCAGATGTCGTACGGTACCAATATCGGCTTCGCGCACGTTATTATTTCTGTAATCACTCTTGGGATGACGCAAACAGCCTGGTCCGCGCAATCAGGCGGTGTTATCGAAGAAGTTATCGTCACCGCCGAAAAACGCACAAGCAACGCTCAGGACACGCCCATTGCGTTAACGGCTTATGACAGTGAAGAACTCGCAATACGCGGCATTAACGACATCAGCGACCTTCAGTTCTCGGTACCCAATCTCATCGTCAGCCCGAACTCGCAGTCGCCGGTAACCTACGCGTACATTCGCGGCATAGGCTCGGATCAGCTTGTGGCGGGATTCGATCCCGGGGTGTCGTACCACATTGATGGCGTCTATATCGGCCAGCCATCCTCCATGCCTGGCGATTTGTGGGATATGGAGCGGGTGGAAGTACTAAGAGGGCCACAGGGGACTCTCTATGGTCGCAATACAACCGGTGGCTCGATAAATGTCATAACCCAGGACCCGAGCGAAGAATTTGAAGCGTTGATGGACGTCACCGCTGGCAACTACGACGACGTCAGGGTTCGCGGTGTCGTCAACGGCAAAATCACCGACGGAATCTCCGGGCGCATCGCTGCCATCGATCAACAGAACGATGGCTATCAGGACAATCTGTACAACAGCCAGCATACCGGCGATGTCACTGATTATTCTTCAATCAGAGGCAAACTCAAGTTCGATCTGGGTGACAGCGCTGATCTGGTGCTGACTGCACAGCGCTTTCAGAATTATGGCAATCAGAGCCAGAAACGTCGTGAACCCTTCGATTCAATCCCTGTCTATGCGGGCGCCATTCCGAACCCTTCAGATCCTCATAAAGTAGCGAAGGATTATCACGAAAAGCTGCAACTGAAAAACACCTTTCTTTCGGCCCGTCTGACCTGGGATCTGGAGCTTGGTGCGCTTGGCCCCGCGACGCTTGTGGCAGTTTCCGGATACGTCAACAACAACTGGTATCAGAACGCGGACATCGACCAGTCGAGCAATCCCATCCAGTATCAGACCTGGTCGATGGATACGAACCAGTTCACACAGGAAATCCGCATTCTTTCTGCAGGTGAAGGGCCGTGGGAATGGCTTGCCGGTGTGTTCTATTTCAATGAGAACCTGGACAGCGACTATCTTTTCGATGATGTCTCACCTTTCGGTTTTACCTTCTACAACGGTGGCAGTCTCGACTCTGAATCCTATGCGGCGTTCGGCCAACTGGGCTATGACTTCCGCGACGGTGGTCACCCGTTCAAGGTATCCGCAGGTTTGCGCTATACCAGCGACGAGAAAAAGATCGATGAATATCAGCAGATTCCGGCGTTCGGAGTAGATCTTAGCGGGAAGGATTCCGACTCCTGGGATCAGTACACGGGGCAGGTGGATTTCAACTATTTCTTCCGGGATGACATCATGGCGTACATCACTTTGTCACACGGCTACAAAGGTGGTGGATACTCTCTTGGCCAGTTTGACAACTACGATCCCGAGAAGATGGATGCAATCGAATCTGGTGTGAAGAGCCAGTTCTGGGAAGGCCGGGCGCAATTGAACGTTGCGGCTTTCTACGACAAGTACAAGGACCTGCAGGTCAACTTCCTCGAGTTCACGTCATTCACAACCGACAACGCCGCAAAGGCCACTATCAAGGGTGTGGAGCTTGAGTTCCTGATTCTCCCGGTCGATGACCTTTCGATTGGTGTAAACGCTACCTGGCTTTCCGCCGAGTTCGATGATTACCAGTTCACGCCGACTATAGATCTGTCCGGGGAAACACTGAACAGGGCTCCGAAATACACGACCCAGCTATTTGCTCAGTACGATTGGAGTCTGGGTAAGAATGGGGTGGTGACGGCACGTGCCGACTACTACTGGCAGGACAAGGTCTACTACCGCGTGCAGAACATCGCAAGGCACGAAGCAGATTCATTCTTCACAGCAGATGCACGCCTGATGTGGACCAGCCCTGCCGACCGCTGGGTGGTCGATGCCTACGTCAAAAACCTTACGGATGAAAAGAACCTGCGCAACCTGACAGTATCGGACGGCCTTTCTACTGGCGATAACAGCTTCGTTTCTTACTATCCACCGCGGACATATGGTGTAAGGGTAGGCTGGCGGACTGGCGGGTGATCACTGGAGATTATTGCAATGGATGACTGGCATGTACGATCAATCTTTCACTTCGTTCTACCCTGCAGCAACGTCGAACAGTCGATGGCGTTTTACGCCTATTTCGGCTTCGAAGTCGCCAAAGACAACCGCGATGTGAAGTGGCCCGACTACGTCGGCAAGAACTTCAACATGGGATCCGGTGTACAGGGTCGAGCCGTTCAGCTTGTACTACCTGCGGATGATGAATTGCAGACGCGCATCGATCTGATCGAGTGGGTAAATCCAAAGTGGCAGAACCCCGATTCGGGACGACCGGAAGGACAACGGTTTCCGCGGGTGATGGCGTTGCTGACTCACAACATCGCGGACGCAACCCGGGATCTGATCGCGCGCGGCCTGAAACCAACCCAGCCGTTGCGTGATCCGGATCCAGTTATTGGAGTTCAGGGGGTCGTGTGTTTCGCAGACCCTGACGGCCATATTGTCGAGTTGATCGAGTACTTCCCGGGCCAACTGGGCAGCAGGACAGATGGCCTGGAAAAACTATCTGACTGAGATACCTCGTTTCACAACATAGCGATGGGGTTCACCGGTGAGCCCGTCGCTCTTTCTATCCGAAGCGGTGCCACGGTAAACAGAAACGACCACTGGTTGTGCTTCGCGCAGGCTTGCGAGAGACGATCGAGCCGCAGGTTGTCGAGCAGGTGCACACCCATCGCGACCAACGCGCACTGATGTATAGGCATCCCCCAACCCTCGATATCAATATTCGGCAACGCATCGGATACACCATCGCTGCCAAGTACAGCGACGCCTCGCTGATGGATCCACTCAACACACTCAGGATGCATTCCCGCGAGTCCGTCAGTCAGAGGATCCCAGGGCCCCTGTTTCTCGCGGCGTGCGTCGCGTCCTGCAGATACGAGGAGAATGTCTCCCTCTTCCACCTTGACCCCTTGTGACTTCTCTGCGGCTTCGAGATGAGCCACGGTAATTGCGGTGCTGGCTTCAATCCACTCGACGCCAAGCAATCGCGGGATATCCAGCAGCACCCCACGGGAGCTGATGCCTTCGCTCGTGCACATGATGCTGCCGTGTCGAGCCCCGGTACTTTTTACCTCCGTTGCAGCAAATCCGTTGTACATCAGACCGTCAACAAAAACGTGGCAGAGTGCGTCAATGTGCGTAGTAGCCATGCCGTGGAAGGCAACACCGACAAAATCCATTGCCGCCTCTAGACCAACTCCAGGAATGACACAATCGTCCCCACCCTGGATCATCATATGCAATGCCGGATTCGGATTCTCCACAGTGGGCTGTACCGCCAGTTCCCTTGCGCAGCTGACCACTTCGCCAATCCGGACCGCTGCTGCAGCTTCGCGGCGTTTCGCGTCGGTGATGAGATTCAGGGCACCATGCTCATCGTCGTCTCCCCATCTTCCCCAGTTCTTGACGCTTTCGAATACTTCACGCATCCGAGTCGGTGTCCAATCAGTGTCCATCAACATTTTCTCTGTGGTTTGCGAAAACTTTGCTGACCGGCGTGAGCTGGCAGTCCGGGCAACAAGCACTGAGATTTTACCGCGTGAGCGCCGGGTAGACTATGACCGAGCGCGAATCACGGCGTTGCTGAGTACAGCCGCATTAACTGGTGATGCGTTCCTGACCAGGCGCCTGCAACAGTACCGCCAAAAAAATCAAACCCGCACCAGAACAGGTGATAGCGCTGACAATCCGTCGCAATGTTTCGAGAATCTCGAAGGGTACGAGCGCGGCGTTTCCGGGTTGCCTGTTACATTGCCGTCAATGTCGAGCGGAATTCCCAGTGGAAGGACCGCTCAGCGACGCCTCCGCCGGTGGAGTCCACCCGGCCGCACGCAACCCCTCGACCAGCGCCTCGACAATCAACTCGTCGGTGTGATACACGCGGTAGGCGGCGGCGGGATCGCGCCCCATCAGCGGCCATGACTCTGCCATGGCAGTAAGCGCGTCGTGCGCTGCCTCCATGTCGCCAAGCTTGGCGTAGCTCATCGCGGCGAATGACAGACCCAGGGATGAGCCGGACGTCGAGGATTTCTCAGCCGCCGCAAGGGCGCGCGCGTAGTCGCCATCGAGATAGGCGTAGACGGCAATCATATGGTAATACCAGTCCAGCGGATTGGCGCTGCGCGCTATTGCCTGCTGCAGATATTCGAGACCCTCCCGGTTGCCGCGCACCGCCAGCCGCCAGCCGAGCTGGGCGAGGGTGTCCGGATCGTACGGGTTCAGCGCCAACACCTCGCGTTGCAGATTCTCTGATGCGGCGTAGTCACCCCGGTGGAACATGACAACAGAGAGCGCCGCCAGCGTCCGCGGATTGCGGGGCTCGAGCTCGACGGCGTGAGAGGCTGCATCGAACGCCGCGCTCATCTCCGCCGGGTGCTCAGCCTCCGGCGCGATGCCCTGCCGCGCCGCGTCGAGGTGCAGCCAGCCGAGCATCGCCCAGGCGTCGGCATACTCGGGATCACGCACGACCGCCTGCTTCAGGCAGGCAAAAGCGGGCGCAAAGAGCGCGTCATCGAAGCTCCGCCGGTAATCATAGGCGCGCAGCACACAGGTGTAGCTCGGCATGCTGGGCCTGCTGCCGGGGATCATGCGCCGATTGATGGCCTCGTTTACGGCGCCGTAAGGCTGGCCGAGTTCGGTTGAGATCGCTACCGCCAGATCGCGTTGGACGCCGAACAGATTCCCCGGTGTGAGCGCTTCTGAATAGCTGCCACTCCAGTGAACTTGGCCAGATTCCGTGTCAATCAGACGGGCGTGGAGCTGCACCCGACCGTTCTGCAGTTGCATGACGCCCGTCACAATGAACGAAACCCCCAGGTCGCGCTTCAGGATTTCCGGGTCGACACCCGCATCGAGACGAAAGCTGGTCGTCGTCGCGTAGAGCCGGAAATCCTGAAAAAGCATGAGATTCGCGATCAGTTCCTCGGTCACGCCGGAGGCGATCAGCCCAATGTCCTCGGAGTCTCCATACGCCTCGAACGGCAGGACCACTATTGCAGGCACGCCTGCTTCCGCTACATCCGATTCCGAGCCGCGCAGCCCGACAACGAGCGCACTGAACGCCGCCAGACCGCCGAGCGCAAGAAGCGCCACGGCCACTGCCAGACGTCCGCGGCGGCGTTTGCCGGCGGTCTCAGCATCGGGCGAAGGCGTCGCAGTCGCGTCCCTCGACGGGGGTACCAGGTCTTGCGGATCTGGCTCGGATGGCGGCGCTGACGCGTCCACGTGCTGATTCTGCCAGGCGAAATGCGGGACGTAGCCACCCTTGGGAATGGTGATGCGAACGGGATCCTCGCTGCCGGCGTCGACATAGTAGCTGTCGAGATCAGTGCGCAGCCGCCGTGCTTCCAGGCGCACAACCGGATCGGACCGCTGATCAAAGGTTTCGTCCCGCCCGAAGACGGAGAGGGCCAATGTGACGCCCTTCAGCCTGTCGCCGCGACCGGCCAGCGTTTCGTCAACGATGAATTGCAGCATCGCCCGCCTGCGCTGGCTGGCGCGAAAGGACCCACCCTCAAGCATCCGCTCCAACTGCGCTCTGACATCCTCCGGAGAGGGTGAAGACAGCGAAGACGCCGTGCCGAGACTGCGGGCGCTGACTTCTGAACCTTGAGGATTGACCACTACGGAATCCGAAAATTGATCCTGCTCAGCATACACGAGGTATTGGAATGCTGAAGCACGGGAATTTACATAGGGCTTGGTACGGGCCAGGGCGCGGGCACCCTGTCTCGTCGCTCCTGAAAATCTGAAGAAAGAGCGAGGTGCGAACATGTTCGCACCTCCCGTCACACGGCTTCTCGTGGCCTAATCCCATGCTACGATAACGTCTCTCGCGGGCGAGAGGCTTGCTGTTGAGCGTGGGGGGTGTTCGCTGACTAGCCTATCTGCCTTAGAGGAACGGTTTCCGAAGCGACAGCTGGAGATCCGCAGGCTCTGTTCTCGGGAAGCGGCATTCCGCGGCGTCTGTGAGGACTACGAGGTGGCGGTGAAAGCGCTTCGACACTGGCAGTGTGTCAAGAAACACACTGACCGGGCGATGGAATACCGCCAGCTCGCAGACGAAATCGGAGCCGAAATAGAGGCACGTCTGGACGCCGCTTTGGCGTTAGGGATGACGAAAGTCGAAAACGGGAAAATCTACATGACTGAAAATCAGCAGGAGCACAAATGATGCGACAGAAAAGACGAGGCAGATCCTTCGCGCAACGCGCCGGAGCGCTCTGCGCGACCGCGATCGCGCTGGGAGCGGCTGCCATCGGGACAATGGCCCCGGCATACGCTCAGGCCGCAGAGCAGAAACAACCGAACATCCTGTTCATCATGGGCGATGACATCGGCATCATGAACGTGGGTGCCTACCATCAGGGCCTGATGGTAGGGGAAACGCCCAACATCGACCGCCTGGCGAAAGAAGGCGCAAGATTCATGACCTATTATGCCGAGCAGAGCTGCACGGCCGGCCGCACCGCCTTCTCCACCGGTATGCATCCGTTGCGCGCGGGCATGGTCATGCCGCAGCTTCCGGGTGCCACCAGTTCGCTGTTGCCGGGCACGCCTGCGATAGCCAAATTCCTGCTGGACCTCGGCTACAACACCGGCGAATTCGGCAAGAACCACTTGGGTGATAAATCAGCGTCGCTGCCGACTGCACACGGCTTCCAGGAATTCTGGGGCTATCTGTATCACCTCGACGCGATGCAGGGGGTGAGCTTCCCGGATATCAACAGCTCCCCGACCGATCAGGCGGTAGTTCCACCGTGTAAGAACACCCCGGTCAAGGGCCTCAAAGAAGTCCCCGGCGCCATTGATCCGGAAGATGGGCTCTGCATGTTCCCACCGCGGCCGGTTCTTCATTGCACCTCCAAGGACGGCAGCGAGAAAAACCAGAGCTGCAAGGACATGGGGCCGCTGACACTGGAACGCTCCAAGACCATTGATGAGGAAATCTCCACGCAGGTCATCGACTTCCTCGACCGCAACGACCCCGACAAGACCGACAAGCCGTTCTTCGTCTGGTACAACCCGGCACGCATGCATGTCACCACCATGCTTTCAGAAAAGTACTTGGACATGCTGGGTGAGAAAGGCGGCAAAGACTGGGGCATCAACGAAGCCGGCATGAAGCAGATGGACGACAACATCGGCTACGTGTTCAAAAAGCTCGAAGAAATGGGCGAGATGGACAACACCATCATCGTCTTCACCACCGATAACGGCGCCGAGTCCATCACCTACCCCGACGGCGGGATCACGCCTTTCAGGGGTGGCAAGCTGACCACCTGGGAAGGCGGTATGCGGGCACCGATGCTCGTTCGCTGGCCCGGGCACGTCGAAGCTGGCACAAACCCCGACCAGATATTTTCCTCTCTGGACTGGGTGCCAACGCTGGTCAATATCGCCGGCGGACCTTCGGGTGACGGCCTGAAGAAGCGGATTGAGGCCGGCAAGTACCCCGGCATCGTCAAGACCACGCTGGACGGTTTCGACCAGCGGGACTATCTCGAGGGCAAGGCCGATTCGGCACGCGACACCTTCTTCTACTACACCGGTGCACAACCTTCGGCGGTGCGCTACAAGAACTGGAAGTTCTACTACACCATGGTTTCTTCCAATGCGCTGGAAGCGTTCAATGATGCAAGCTCGTATCACTGGACCCAGATCAACAACCTCAAGCGTGATCCCTTCGAAAGATCGGTTGCGTCAGCTGAAGGTACCCTGCTCGGTTACGGCGGCGCCCTGGCAGCCCCGAGCACCGCGTTCATCTATGACTGGAACCTGCTGCCTATCGGACAGCTGCTGTGGCTGAAGGAACTCGAGACCTACAGGACCTTCCCGGCGCTGCAGAC
>JAJDOJ010000040.1 GCA_022340215.1 Gammaproteobacteria bacterium | reverse complement strand
TCGATGAACTGCTGCGGATTGTGCCTGAAGTCATCGAGACGCCCGCTTCGGGAGAGGATGCGCTGGATGCTGCGCCGGGTGAGCTGCGTGCGGTCCTGGAGGTCGGTGAGCACATCGGGAAGCTCGATGTCGGCCTCGGTCAGCACCACCGTCGCGGCCCCGTCGCGTTCCGTGGCCGCCACCCCGGCCTTGCCGATGGCGATGTCGGCCTTGCGCCATTGCAGACGCGCCCTGGGAATAGGCGGGGCGTTTCTAACGGCATCGATGCAGTCCTCGATGAGCTTTTCGTTGTCGAACTGAACGCGATAGGTGGTCTTGTGCTTGATCCGGTCCCACAGGGATTTGAACTCGGGGCTGAGGAATACCTCCTTGCGGACGCGAACCACCCGACGCTCGTCGGCGTTCTTGATCTCCAGCCGCCCGGCGAGCTTGCGCAGCACCTCGGCGATCCGGTCGCGTTGAGGGGCGAAGGGCTCGGGAACGGGCAGCGTGCCGTCCTTGAGCGCCTGTTTGAGCGTATCCTGCACCTTTCCTCTGCCGTCGATGTAGCCTTGGGCCTTGAGGTGCTCCCAAAGCACCTCTGACTGCTCGACACCTAGCGGTGTTTGCTGCCCATCCACTCCGGTGACCGGAATCGCCGCGAACTGGTGCCGCTCGACGATACCGAAGCGAATTCCGGTGTCCGCTTCGATCTCCTTCTGGAGATTTTCGGCGAATTCCTCGTAGCTCTCGGTGGCCACCACCGTGAGTGTGTTGGTTTCGAATCCCCGCACGCGCTCACCGTCCTGATTGACGCACAGACGCAGCCCTCGGCCGATGGTTTGCCGCCGCTCACGTTCGGTCTGGATGTCGCGCAGGGTACAGATCTGAAAGACGTTCGGATTGTCCCAACCCTCGCGCAGAGCCGAATGCGAGAAGATGAACTTGAGCGGCGTGTCCGGGCTCAGGAGCTTCTCTTTTTCCCGCATGATCAGGTTGTAGGTCCCGTCATCCGCCTTGGTGTTGCCGCGGGTGTCCTTGAACATCTCGATCGCCTTGCCGGCCACCTTCTTCTTGTCGATGGCGAAGTAGCCCCCGTGCACCTCCTCGGCGGCATGGCTCAGATCAACCTCCTTGAAGAGGCTGGTGTAGTCGGGATGCTTGGCAAGGCGTCGGTACTCCTCCTCGAAGATGCTTGCGTAGACCCCCTTGACCGGATTGCCTTCGTCGTCGTACTGGCGGTAGCGGTCGACCGCATCGACAAAGAACAGGCTCAGTACCTTGATGCCCTCCGGGCCTAACCGCTTTTCCTTGTCCAGGTGCTCCTTGATCGTGCGACGGATCATCTCGCGCTGAATGGCCAGTGGGTCCACGTCACCCCAGGCTTCCCCGATGCGCAGGAAATGTTCTCCGCCGGGCACACGGAGCTCCATGAACTCGTTACCCTCCTCAACGCGGATCTCCCCGATGCGACAGTCTCGGTAGACGCCTCGCTTCGTGGCCTGCTCTAAGTCGTCGCCATCCTGGACGCTCAGTTCGCGGCGCTGAACGCCGCCGGCGGTCTTCATATCCAGCGCCACCTTCGCGCTGATGACACCACGCGAATTGCCGACCGACACCGGCCGCACATAGGGCTTGTTGTACGCATCCTCCACCGTCGCGGACGCGACCTCGATCTGCTTGACCAGTTTTCGTTCGTAGGCGTCCACCGCATCCAGCCGGAACACCATGTGGTGCTTGTCGACATGGGTGGCGGAATAGCGCAGCGTACAGAGGGGGTTCATGGCGCCGAGCGCCTGTTTGCCGGCGCCCCTGAGACCGCCGTCCACGCTCTGCGGCTCGTCGACGATCAGGATCGGCCGTGTCGCCTTGATGAGATCGATGGGCTTCTCGCCGCCGGTCTTCTCGCTGTCCTTGTAGAGATTGTTGACGTCCTTCTTGTTGATGGCCCCGACGGTCACGACCATGATCTGGATCTGCGGGCTGGTGGCGAAGTTGCGCACCTGGCCGAGCTTCGATGAGTCGTAGAGGAAGTAATCGAAGGGGGTGCCCGCATACAGACCCTTGAAATGCTCCTCGGTGATCTGGAGCGTCTTGTAGACGCCCTCCTTGATGGCCACCGAGGGCACGACGATGACGAACTTGGTGAACCCGTACCGCTTGTTCAGCTCGAAGACGGTACGCAGGTAGACGTAGGTCTTGCCGGTGCCGGTCTCCATCTCCACCGTGAAGTCGCCTGACGCCAGGGACTCGGAGGGCCGCAGGCCGTTGCGGAGCTGGATACCCTGCAGATTTTCCAGAATCTCGTCATCGAGCAGGCTCAGTCGGTTGCCGATACCCAAGGCATCGTCGAACAGGTCCGCCGTGCCGCCGACGGCGGTCTTCGTGACGGTGAACTCCGTCCGGCAGGTCTCCTGACCGTGGAAAAGATCGCAAACCGCCTCGATGGCCTGGAGCTGGAAATCGAGGTTGGGCTCGAAGTGGAGTTTCACAGCACCGCCTCCATGCCCAGGCGGAACTGCTGGAAGCTATGGGATCGGTTTCGATCGGGTTCTATGTGTGGCGCGATCTTGCGGGCGGCGTCGATCTTCGGATAGCTGCTCCGGTAGATGCCGTGCCTTTTCAGGAAGCGGTGGAGCCGCTCCCACGTCCCTCCGTTGTCGGGGTTGGAAAAGTTGCCTGGAAATCTCGGCGGGAGACGGGGAAAGGCCTCTCGCAAGGCTACGGTGTCGCCGATGAACCAGGATTCCAGTTCTTCCACGACGATACGGTTCACGACGATAAATCGGCCATCCGACCCCGGGTGGGTCTTGGTGGCCAGCCTTGCTTCGTGAGATACCTTCTCGAGTCGATTCTTGAGCACCTCGCAGGTATCTGCGTCTCGATCAAGCAACACGACAATCCGGAGTTCCTCGCCCCTGCCGATCCGCTTTCGATAGGCGCGCAGTCTCGCGGGCAGTTCCTTGAGCAGCCGGCTCTTGCTACGCATGTTGATCACCTTAACTCTCGCTCGGGCACCGACGATCTTCGGTAGGATGTGTTTCAACGCCTCTTCCGCCGAAGGCTCTTCCACGACCACCTCCAGCCGTCGGCTCATTCCTCGTCCTCCGTGGCCAGAGGATCGCCCACATCGAAGTGACCCTCCATCCAGAGGTCGCCCAACGATGCACCTTCTTCGAGAAACTCCCGAATACCTGGCATGTCCGCCACCCGTCTCGCCCGCGTATAGCCATCCGCGCCACGATAGAGCACCCTCACCTCGTCCGAATGCAGCGGATCGATGAAAAAAGGGGAATGCGTGGTGACAATGAGTTGCGTACGTTCCGCCGAGAGACGACACCCCTCCGCCAGTTCCGGCAGAAGCCGGGGATGGAGATAGTTTTCCGGCCCCTCGATGCCGATCAACCTGGGTGGCTCCGGGTCATAGAGCAGGGTCAGGTAGGCGAGCATCTTCAGCGTGCCGTCCGAGGCGAAACGGGCGAGCACCGGCTTGGAAAAAGGGGCGTCCTTGACGAGCAGCAGCAGACTCCCGTCATCGAGAATCTTCGGGTCGATCTTTTCGATACGAGGGACGCGCCGGCGAAGCGTGTCGAAGATCCGCTCCAGGCGTTGCGGATGTTCTTCGCTCAGATACTGAATGACATTGGGCAGGTTGTCGCCCGTCGGCGAGAGGCGCTCCTCGGCGCCCGCCTCGGGGTGGCCGCGCGCAGCGGCGGCGGACAGATACGACAGATGCCAGCCGGTAATGAAGTCGCGCAACGCAATGACGCGCGGGTTCTCCGCCAACTGGCCGAGCGTATTGACGGCCAGAACGTCGGGTCCGGACAAAGGCTTTTCGATCCGCTTGTCGCTCGCCTCGGGTTGCTCACCGCTGATGACCTTCCCCGTGCCGTACCGGTAGTCGAGAAAGTGAAAGGGGGCCGCGGGGTGGCCCCGCTTCCAGCGCAGGAACTCCCGGCTCACTACAGGTCCCTTCCTGCGCTCTTCGATCTCGAGATGGTAGGTAATGAGCGGTGCGCTCGGATCCTCCCGATACTGGAGCTCGATAACGACGGGACCGGACGCGTCACGGCTCCGGAGCTCTCGAAACCGACCACGACGATCCCATGCCTTACGCAGTCCATCTGTAAAACACTCCGACAGGAAGGCGAAGACATCGAACACCGTGGATTTGCCGCTCCCGTTGGGACCCAACAGGACCGTCAACGGCGTGAGCTTTTTTAGGGCGATATCCCGTAGTGCCCGGTAGTTCTCCACGCGCAGGCTTTCTACACGCGGGGGATTCAAAATCTCAGTCATATCGGAATCCCGGGGTTCGCTAAAGGCTTCGCACGTTCTCCAGCCCGTGCTGCTGGAGGATGGCGGAGAGGTTGGTCTTGGCGACATCGTCAGCGAAGGCGCTGTCGCGGAATGCGACCGTGCTCTCGCCCAGCGGATCGAGCTCTTTGTGCCAACTGGCGATGCCGAGCGCTAACGGCTCAACGGTAGCAGCCGGGACCGCCTCATCGAGACAGGCAATGAGAGTCCCCGCACCGATGGAGTACACCGTTTTCTCCGCGATGGAGCGGTTCTCGATGGGGACGCAGAGATCGAGCCCGAGCTTGAGCAGCAGCTCGTAGAGGACGTCTTCCTCGCTGCGTCCTTCCTTGATGTGCTCGACGTTATCGAGCAGGGTCCTTTCGAGGTCCTCGGAATCGGGTTCCCAGCTACGGATGTTGGAGGTATCGAGTTTGAATACACGGAAACCCCTGTCTCCATCCCACTCTGGATTGTCGTGTTCGAGTTTTTTCGAGGCGCCTCGAAGGCGCTTCCGGGTAATGTCGGCGATGGTTTTCAGTCCGATCTCTGGCTTGGGGAGGGACTCCGGTATCTGGACAAGAATATAGCGACGGTTCCCTCCATCCTCGCTGTTCTGTTCCAAGACGGCCTGTCCTGTGGGGCCGCTGCCGGCGAAAAAGTCCAACACCAGGTCTCCGTGTCCGGACTCGGTAGCAACGTGAACCATACGTCGTATGAGCGAGGTGGGTTTGACGGTATCTAGAACATTCTCTCTCTGCTCGACCTGTACCAGTTCCATGAGTTGCTTTTTGGCGTCCTGAGTATGGCCCACTTCCTTGTATAGCTTTTAAGATAAATATTTTCGGCAAAAAATCAGGCAGTTACCATCTCATGGTACAACCCAAAGAGAGATAGCACCTCTTTCGAGGCATTCTTAAAAATTTCCAGGGACTCGTGCACCTTTCCCTTCAGGGCTTCA
>JAJDOJ010000039.1 GCA_022340215.1 Gammaproteobacteria bacterium | reverse complement strand
AAGGTCATGGCACATTTGATGTTCGGTATCGTGGCGCTGACGGTGGATCAGTTGATGAAGTTCGTTGAATAACGGCACTCAACCGCCAGATCCATCCTCGAAAACACGCCAAAACTGTCGTGTAGTGGAACCCTTGCGCTGCATTCGCGATTTCCCCTGTCATTTGAGAAAAACGATGCAATCGCCATAGTGAAAACGCTCGAATAAGACTCGTTCGCATCTGATGGGTGCAAATTGGAAATTTGACCCCCTATCAGCGAGTAGTTTTGCAAGAGGCTCAGAGGACAGCCAATACCGGCACTGCTGGCTGGTGAGCTTCGCCGGCCAACCGGTCATCGACAGCTACCGCGAACATCCCGACCACGTGAAGTTTGCCGACGAGCGTTTCAGGCCCTATGCGGGGGACCGGGTGAGTATCGATTTCGAGGAGAGCGACAAGAACGACTGATCAGCAGGGCTAGTGATCGATGCGATCAACGAGGTCTGCTGGATCTTCACCCTCATACAACAAGGATGGACAGGCAGTAACAACCATGCCTATCCGGTTGACCCCTAAGAGCTCTCCCGTGCGGGTTCGTGGTGCTCGGACACCTGGGTGCTGTGCCACTTTCCGCCGTTACAGATGGGGCTCAGATCCGACCGCGCCATGTGCGCGACGAGTCCGGAATGTATGGCGACGCGGGCCTTAAGGGGTAAACCGGATAGGCATGGTAACAACACTCTCGGCTGGTTCCATCGCTCAGCAATGGACTGTAGGAGCGGGCCATGCCCGCGAAACGAGGTGATTACCAGGATAATCCGTCATTGTCAGATCGGTTTGTCAATTATCCGGCGACTTATCACGGTTATGTGCCGCTCCTACAGTACGGCTAATGCTAATAACCTCGTTATTTGAGAGACATCACAACCAACCGGCACGACTAAATACGGGCGTTGAGGACATAGCAGTTCATGTCCTGATCTCACTTTAAGATCGGCTAAGATGGACATATAGAGGAAATCTGATTTGATGTATGGAAACATAAGGAGATCAACACCCATTGAACAGTCACCTGTCATCCGCCCCAGAACTGGAACTGGTCGACGAGGCCAAGATCCGCCACCTGCTTGGGAACCCACCGGAAAAACGCTTCGAGGCGAGCGGTGTCTGTGTGAAGGATGACGTCTGTTATGTCATCTTCGACAATGTTTCGCACCTCGCCTGCTTCACCCTGCGTGATGGGGGACTTACCGACCACAGCCGGATGATCCCGCTACACAACCCCTTTTCCGGCTATGAGGACATCGCCTACGACGCCCAAGCTCAGCGTTTCTATCTGTTGATCGAAGCGCAAAAGGCGGTTTCCGGGCACTACATGGCGAGGATCGAGGAGTACGACCGGGATCTGAATTTTCTCGCCAGCCAGTGGGCGGACTTTCCGTTCAAGCACAAAAACAAGGGCATGGAGGGTCTCGCCTGCGTCTATCTGGACGACAAGCGCTACCTGCTCGGCCTGTGCGAGGGCAACAAGTGTAAGGGGGGACGCAAAGGCCGTAAGCCGGGAGGTGGACGCATCCAGGTGTTCTTCGAATCCGGTCAAAATGCCTGGAATCGAGTGAAGACCCTCGAACTGCCGGAGAGCCTGCCATTTGAAGACTATGCCAGCCTGGATGTCAGCGGCAACCGTATCGCGGTGGTCTCCCAGGCCTCGTCCCTGCTGTGGCTCGGCACCTTCAAGGATCGGGACGGCAACTTTACGGATGACGGTCGGGTCTATCGTTTCCCGCGCACCGGCAAGCAAAAGACGCGCTATTGCAATATCGAAGGAATCGCCTGGCTGGCGCCGGATTTGATCCTGACGGTTTCGGACAGGCGCAAATCGGGGGAACAGGCCAAGCGCTGCAAGTGCAAGGACCAGTCGATCCACACCTTCCGCATTCCGGCCGCCTGAAGCAGGCGTCCGGATGCGGCTGTCGTCTTCTCAGGGCAGCTTGGACTTGGGCGGCATCTCCATGACATCGGCGAAGGTCGCGCCGCTGGCCCCGCTGGGATAGTCCTTGCGCAACTGCTCCAGTTGCTTGCGGGCGCTGTCGTAGCGCATCCGTACGTAATGGATGATGCCCTCGATCTTATAGTTGTCGCCATGCAGCTCCCACTGTTGGAGGCCGTTCAGATAGACCCGGTGGTTGGAGAATTGGCGCCCGGTGAAGGGCTGGCCATGGGGTGAGTCCGACTCCAGATAGGCGGCCTGGCGGACCCGGTCCCAAAGCCCTCCATCCCCCTCCTGACCCATCAACGCGTCGATCCGGTCCGGATTGAAATGGTTGTCCAGCATATGCTCCAGGTGGTCCAGATAATACTGTTTGAAGTCGTCGTGCTGCAGCAGGTTCTGCACCAGGGGAATCCGTGCGGTGCGCTTGCCGCTGTAGTAGTTGCGCGTGTTGGATGGCCAGTCGAGGATGTCGGTGTTCTGCCATTGGGTATGGAAGTAGTCGATGCCGAAGCTGTTGTCGTAGTCCCAGGGAATCCAGTAGAAATAGGGCTCCTGCATGAAGGCCTTGTGCGCGCCCTTGCGCCCGGAGTTATAGAGATAGTAGTTGGATGGGGTGGCGTAGTAGTTGTCCCAACCGCCCAGCAGCAGATTGGCGCCGGCCCAGCGCAGAAAGGCCCTGACGTTCATGATCGCTTCCATCCCATCCCGATAGGCGTCGGAGCGGAACTTCTCGTCGCCTCCGGCCAGTCCGATACCGTTGAGGGTCTCGATCAGGCGGGCCAGGTCGGCATAGCTGTTGGTCTCCGGGTCATCACCATTGGTCTTCAGCCGGTAGGTCAGGTCCGGGCTGTTGTGGTTGAAGTAATAGGGCAGGCCGGGGTCGTCGGTATCCGAGGGTTTGTACTCCAGGGTGGCGCAGCCCACATTGCCGCAGTAGGCCTTGTAGAGATTGCCTTCGTCATTCTTGCCGAAATGGTCCTTGAGGAAACCCTTGTCCACCTGCTCTATGACGGAGAAGAGACCGCGATACGCACCATTGATGCCCAGTTTGGCATAGCTGTGGCGGGATGAAGGGATGCCGACCTGATCGAAAAGGTGCCAGGCCAGTGCCTCACGCATCTGGGAGGCATCGTTGTACATCGACTTGAGATTGAAACGCCACATTCCCAGCACCTTGCCGTCGCCACCGTCGACCTTGAAATTGATCTTCCAGGAACGCTTGGGCGCACGCAGGGTCCGGTTGCCGCTGTTCTTGAGTGAAAAGTCCCAGGTCTGCAGCAGCACACCCTGTTCTCCCGCCCCGGGCAGATGAATCGGCAGCGCCGGGTCCGTGGCCCAGGCGGAGAGCGTGGCCCGGCCATCAGCGTACACCGGCTCTTCCGGGGTCAGATGCTGCGGGGGCCAGTCCTCGATCATCACCATATACATGGGGCGGTCGAAAAACTCGTCTTTACCCTTCGCCGCCTTGACATAGGCGTTGACCAGCTTACCCGTCTCGGTCTGTTTGTTGGCGGCATCCTTCAAGATCAGAACGCCGTCATCGGCCGGACTGTCGACCTCGCTGTCCAGTAGATCGAACAGCTCCTGAAACTCCGCCTTGGAGCGCAGCGTGGCGTCTGCGTGACCGGTACTCTGATTTACGCGCTCGGCGAGTTTACGGACCTTGCCTGCCGGCAGTTCCGTGACGACAATCGCCTTGTCTTTGAACAGATCCCAAAAGTCCCCCTTATCCAACGTCTTCTTCATCTTCTCGTCTCCCTGTCAATAGCAATAAATATACGTCACAGGGTCTGCTGACAAGCCCTGGTCTGATGTTTTGATGCATGGTGTTTAAAAGGTTCGGCCGATCAATTCCGAAACCCACCAGCCTCGGGGCAAAGAATGATGCCTTGGAGAGTCAAGGAAGCAACCGATTTATTGAATCTAGCACCGATTCTTGGGTGCTGCCATACGCGTAGAGTAGAAGTTGGAGTGAGAGCGTATGGCAGAGACCGAAAAGACCCTTGGTATGGTACTTGGGTGTTCATGATGGAACAGGTATTGTCAACGATCAGTTTTGTGGCTCATACGTCATTGCGGTCATCTGGTACACTTGCGGTTTACTGATGAGTGCATCAGACATTATGCGGGTGACCACGCGAGCATCACTGTAGAACTGTCCTTATCCACATTGGGCAATGCTACAATGCTAGACCCCATTTTCCCCCCATTCCCAATCGAACGACTTCTTTGATACGGTTCATGTTGGACTCTCCCATTTCGTTTAGATGGATTAACCCATTCCCATCTTGGCTCTGTTGAAGCCGCTTGAGAAGTGGGATGGGTCCATTTCATTAGGCGATGATCCTGACCGCCCCGCCGCAGGCCGGACAGATCTCGATGTCGATGCCGAACACGCGCTTCAGGCGCTGCGCTTAAAGCTTATGGCCGCGTGGCGTTGCGGCGGTGTTTTCTCCAGGCCATCAGCGGTAGATTCGGGTTTGCTGTCCTTGCCCCGCTTCGCCGGCGTCACCAGAGCCCGATGCTTGCTGTTCGGCGCGAACACGCCGTGGAATTGCGTGAGATTGACCCTCGGCCTGGGCACCAGTGCGGCCAGTCTGGCGATGAAGTCCAGCGGCTCGAAGATCACATGAGTGGTGCCGTCCCGGTAAGGCGTCTTGAGCTGGTAACGCACCTTGCCGCTATCGGTAAGCGACAGGCGCTCTTCGGAGACCGCCGGGCGGGCGATGTATCGACACACAAACGCTCCAGCTTTTTGCGTTCCCCTGCCTTGGCCGCCACACCCGCATGCAGACTGAACCCGCCCACCTTACCGACCGTGTCGCCGAACGGCTCCTCCGGATCGCAGGCCGGCAACGTCCGCAGGGTAAACACCTTGCGCCCGGCCTGCGGCCCCACGGCGATGCGGTAGGTGTTACGTCCCGCTCTCTCTCAGGGGAAGCGTTCCGACCTATCTGGGGTGAGACGCAGGGAGGCGTCCCGCACAGAGCGAGGAGGATTACGCTTCTCGATCTGTGCGGGACGAGGGTCGCTTAGAAAGGCAGTGGTTCGT
>JAJDOJ010000038.1 GCA_022340215.1 Gammaproteobacteria bacterium | reverse complement strand
ATCCACAGTACTTGCAGGTGCGCGACCATGCCTTCACCGCGACGGTTTTAATCGCCATCACCGGGCTGGTCATGATGGGCGTGCGATGTCCGCAACCGGTCACCTGGCAGGGGCCGTGCTTGGCCCAGAAGGCGTAAATGATCTCGGGGCCGTGGTAGCTGTAGTCCTTGCGCTCCGCCGGCGTCAGGGCCAGCGGGTCGAAGTCATCATTCATCACCTCGCCACTGCTAATCCGGGTCCACTCGCCCTTGTGACCACGCGGACAGTCGCAGGTATAGAAGGGCATGATCTGCGGCTTCACCTCGGCCTCGATCTCCGCCAGCAGAGCCTCGATCTCGGCCTTGTCCACCTGGGCCAGTTCGTTTTTGGCCACAAACCAAGCTACAGGATTAAGATCATTTCCATAGGTCTGCATCCCGAGTCGAGAACCCTCAACAACGGTTAACGCTTTTCCCATAAAGATGTCGGCCACCTTCAGCTCCTTGAAAGCTCCCTTCTTCTGGTGATTTCCGTAGTAAGCGTCCCACACCAGCTTGGCGGCCTCGGCGGGGTCATCCGGGGCCTTGATGACGGAGGCCAACAACATCGAACGAAACACACAACTGTTCCGTAGAGCAAACCATTTCGACATCGTATAGATGGGCTTGCGGGCATTGCCTTCAATCTTTGAAATCTCATTGATGGGGATGATGGGAAAATCCACCTCGATACAGGTCGGTGGCCGGTCAGGATCGGAGAAATCGACGGTCTCACACTTCCAGGGCTTGCCGGCACCAACTGCCTTGGCCACCTCTTCGGCCAGCCATTCGTCCTTTTTCATGCCCTTGGCCTTCCAGGGTTGGTCTTTCGCCATGCTATTTGTTCCTGCTGAGTTCGATGAAGGGCACGGTGACTTCCAGGACGCTCAGGCCGCCGTGGGTCAGGGTCGGATAGCCGCCATGGCTCTTCCATTTACGGCGGCCGTTGACGTACAGATGACGGCCGTGGGCGCTTTCGATGGCCAGATCGATGGGGGGCACCCAGGCACCCGGCGCCTCACCGCTGGGGATTGCGCGGCCGCTCTTGTAGCGCTTCTTGAGGTAGTCGGACTGCTCGGTATTGGTGTCGGAGAACTGCCCGCTGGCGGCATAACCGTGGTCGGCGGTGATGACCAGGCGGCGGCCCGTCCCCAGCCGCTCGACCAGTGACCAGAAGGCATCCCCGGTCAGGTGCGCTTCGATCTCCTCGGTGAGCGTCTGCAACCCCTTGCCGGGGTCGTCGTGGTCGTGCAGGCGATGGTCCGGCCAGTGGTGCCAGAACACCCAGTCCGGTTCCGAACCGATCAGCACGGCGCAATCGGTCCAGGCGATGTCGACGGACTCGGTTCGCGCGCCCGGAAAGACGTGGCCCTTGCCCGCGCCGTTGTTTCCCAAGGCGGAACGCTGGGCAAACCCGAGCGCCTTGGCGAATGGGGTGGTATCGGCAGGTAGCTCGGCGCAGGTGGGGCGGGCCTGCTGGACGGTGAAGCCCCTCGCCTCGGCCTGGTGCAGAATCCAGGGGGCCTCGCGTAGGGAGAGGGCATCCAGGATCAGGACGGCGCGCCCTGGTGAATGCCCGTTCCACCAGTCCGCCAACACTTGGGATGTGCGTGGCACCGACGCTTCGAACTCCGTCCAGAGATCCCAGTCGGCGGTGGCCAGATAGTGGTCCACATCCGCGAGATCCCGGTCGCGTGCATGGACCTCAGTGACTGCCTTGCCCGGCGCAAGGGGTTGCGAGCACAGAGTCCAGGCATGGTCGAGAATGGCGGCCCAGGCCTCGCTTGGTTGCGCGTGTTGCAGCGTCTGGATCAGGTGGAGCGGCAGCGTCATCAGCCCTCCTCCTTCTCCAGGTCCAGGCCATAGGTCATGCCGTCGGGGAGCTTCCGGATCAGTTCCTGCAGTTGCGCACCGGTGAGTTGGTCCACCCGCAGCGTCAGCGATTTTACCTGCGTGCCGGTGCCGATCCCCCAGGCCTCGACCTTGCCCAGCAGGTTCAACGAAGAGGTGGGAGGGGCCGTGTGCTGGGTGAAGCCGCCACCACCACCGAAGATGCGACCGGGGTCTGCATAGCCACCACCGGTTGTTCTGCCTACAGCGCCTGGTCCCGGCTCTGCGACTCCGCCCGCTCCCCCAGCAGGGCCGCCAGGATGAACGCCGCTACCGGGGCCAACGGTCGGCGGTCCTGCCGAGCCTGGCGAGGTGATGCCGCCGGTCGCCGGGACGTTCTGGGGGAGCAGGACGTGAGTCTCGTCCAGGTGCTTTCCGGTGCCGAGCTTGCCGCGCATGCGCTTGTAGGCGGCCTCTTCGGTCTCGTCGTCGAGGGCCTGGAGGTACTCCATCCCGCGTAGGTTGATGGCGATCTCGCCGCGGGCGCAGAGGCGGATGATGCGCTCCTTGATCAAGGTCTCGCCCAACCACGGGATGCAGTCCTTACCGCCGGGGCGCGGCTCTTTCAACTCCTTGAGCAGCTTGCTGATCGGCTCGTTGTTCGGTGCCGCCTCCACGATGTAGTCGTCGAAGTCCTCCGGTATGAACAGGTTTTCGCGGATACTCTTGTCGATAGCATCGGGGATTTTCGCCCCCTCGGCCTTGTGGCCTTCGATGAAGAAACGGCAGTTCTGGGGCTGCTGAAAGTGCCAGTTGGCGATGATCGCGAAGCGGTCGAAACGCGCCTTGAGGATGTCGCGCAGCTCTTTCCGATACTTGGTTTGCAGCCTGCCGTATTCGGGGTTCTGCTTCTTCCACTGCTCCGCCAGGTAAACGCATCGGGCCAGCACCAGCAGATCGTGATCCAGAAAAAGGTTGCTTGAGCCGTCCCTGGGAATCAGGAAACGAACCACGTTGCGGCTGGCTTGCAGATTGTCCCGCAGCCATTCACCCAAGACGGCCTCTGGTTTGGAGGGCGCCTCGGGTAGCACCACAATCGGGATGCGATTGCCCCACTGGGCGGGCGTGTCGCCCTCTTCGAGCTTCTCCCAGGGGTCGGCCTTCCATGTCCGGGGCAGGACGATCACGCGATAGGGCAGGTCCACGTCGCCACCGCCTTCGAGGACATAGCGTGTTTCCTTGGCAAGGTGCCAACGGTCCTCGTCGTCCTGGAACAGCTTGTCGTTACGGGCGCTGACGATGAGCTTGGCCTGGGGATTTTCCTCTTCCCGGAAGATGTAGCGATTGCCGTCCTCATGGATGTTGAAGCTGTTCTCGACAATCGTGCTCAGTTCGACCTGGAAGCCATTGTCATCGACAGGCTTGTCCCTGGTCACATCGACATGGAGCGTCGCCAGATCCGCCCCCGCCTGATTAACCTCGGCCAAGGACCGCAACCAGAGGGCACCGATCACCTCTTCGAGGTGGGGCGGCCTCTGGCTAGTCCCGGCGATGGCGTCGGTGACGGCCTCCAGATTGCGCAGCGCCTTCTCCCGGAGCTTGGCGTGATGCTGGTTGGCGACGGAATCGAGCAGCGCCGTGATGCCGCTGGCTTCGTCGTCGAGGCGGAAATCCGCTGCCGTCAGGATCGCTTTTTTCTCGCCATTGCGCTTGTAGAGATCGGCCAGGATACGAATCAGATCGCGCGTTCCCTGTGCGCTGGTCGCGATGAGCACCTGATCCTCTAGCAAATCCATGAGGTGCGGCGCATAGGGCCAGGCCTCGATGAATTCGTCGTGGAGTCTTGCCTGCTCCGCAGGGGCGATGTTCTTGAGGCGGAAGTATTCGCTGATATGGCTGCCGATCAGGCCTTCAATCGCCGATGGGCCTACCTGGAGCCGGTTGTCGAACAATCTGTGAAGTAGCAAACGCAAGCGGTCGCTCTTGGCCGATGGGCCTTTGAAATCGACGATGACGGGGTTGACACGCTGGATTTGCTGGAAGGCATCGGTGCTGCCGTTTCGGACGGAAACGACCAGAACCAGAAACTCGGGATGCTCCTTCGCGATCTCGGAGAGGATCTGGACGAAATTGAACGCCCAGGTACGCCAGGGGTATTGCTTGGTGTTGGTCAGCCCGTCGTACCAGGTTTGGAACTCGTCGAAAATCAGCGCTGTCGGCGTATGCCGGAACAGTTCCAGTAGGATCTCGTCGCTCGGCACATCCGTTTTCTTGTCGCCAAGCCCCTCCCACTTCCCCCGGCAATAGCCCCCATACGGGTGGTTATCGAATAGGAGGTCCCAGAGGTACTTGTAGCGCTGCCTGTGAAGGCTTTCGCCGATAACGTGCATTCCGCCACGCAGGGGGATCTGGCCGATCTTCACGTCCCCCAGTGTGTGCGACCAGTTGTTCAGCCAGTGCTGCGTGGCACCATGGTCCGTGAAGGCGTGGTATAGCACGGCCATCAAATGCGACTTACCCTGGCCCCTCTCGCCTTTCAGGGTAACGGGCCTGCCCTGAGTAGGGCCTGCCGCTTCGATGGTTTTGAGAACATCATGAGATGGGTAGGTGATACGCAGAAAATCCGCTGCGGAGATCTGCGTAGCGCCCGTGTTGTTCTTGTTTGTCAGCTCAATGGCCGTACCCTTCAGGCGACGATCCTTGAACTCGTCGCGTAGGGTTAAGCCAAGCATAGGTTTCTCCCGGGATGCCCGGTTCTTTCCACAATCGCGCTCATCTGTTCCTGCCTCCTTCGGGATTTTCAGCAGTTTCGGGGTCCCGGATATCGATGCCTTTCCGCCTGCAATAGTCTCGGATCAACATCTCCACCATGTTCGCGATGGAGCGGTGCTCTTGGTGAGCGGCCACGCGCAACGCATCCTTCAGGGCGGGGTTGATCCGAAAGGTTAGTGTGGCGGTTTTGGTGGTTGGCATGGCTCCCCTCGGCAGTGTGCTGCAAATGCACTGTAATGTAATAGCCTATGAAACCCGAAGTGTGGACCTAAAAGGCTAATTTTCGTGGAGATGTCGCTATGTCTCGGCGAGGGCTAATGCGACGCACGCATTCAGCTTGTCATCTCGGTGTGGGCTTCAGTCGTCAGGTCATGTCCTCGTGCTACGGATTCGAGGGCACGATGCGGAGCTCGGACAGTATTGTGGTACTGAGCCTCCGGAACGTGATTTAGGTCTCGCCCCCTCCCTTACCCGCGTTTCTCGATTTCCCTTACCAGATTGATAGTTATATGTAACTTTCATATAGTGATGACGCTTTCATCAACTGAGGATCGGTTATGGACAATCGAGAGAAACAAAGGGCTTTCAGGGAACGGCAACGAACCGCCGGGTTTACCAGTATTACAGAGTGGGTGCCAAATGATGCGGTTTATCTGTTCAAGGCATTGGCGGCGGCGCTACGAGGAGAGAAACCCGCACCCGAAGCCGAAAGGCAATTTGAGCCGATCACGGACGGAGAACATGAGAGACGCATGAGGGCGCTTGCCAAAGAATTGGGCCTGAAATTTCATCAACAGAAAGTCACAAAGGGTCATCGGAGTTTAATGGGTAGGAATGGAACGCTGTGGGTCGGGGCCAATACCAAAGGTTTCGACATCTGTTTGAGTGGGCAGTCCCTCATTGCCGAAATGACGCCCTTCATGCGCAAACTCACTGGCAGCGATGCTACGTCTAGTAAACAGCCGAACGATTCCGCCCCATTTTGGCGAGTGCAGGATTGGAATTTAGTGCGTTCCGCCGCGAAATTTTATGCACAGACGCGGTCCTAGCTGCGAACCGAGATCTCGACCATGAACGAAGCCACAACGATCTACACGCTCGGGCTTAAGTATTAATCGCGACTTGCCCTGCAAGACATATCAGAAAGCGTAAATTGTGAGCGCCATAGATCGCTCGGATTCGGCATGGCCATAGTTGTCGGCGACTGAGATAAATGCTCAGAGACAGATCGTTGTTAATCTGTACTCTACGCATATAGCGGCCTAATAGAGAAGGATATTCGACACAATGGGAATAAGCAGTATCCCACGTTTTCGTCGCTTCAATGCTGCGCCTAATAAGCGCTATCTGTTAAATAGGGTGAATTGTTCATGTGTGAGACAAAATATAACTGCAAGCGCGATCTGGCCTCAAAAGAGCTTGAGGCGGTTCAACAAGGAATCCATACTTATGGAAAAGTACAATTCACAATAAAGGGTTGGGCAATAACTATTTTTTCGGCATTTCTCGCCGTCTCTGTAAAGGATGGGTCGTACATACTTTTGTTCCCTTGTGTCTTCGCCTTAGTTTTATTCTGGTTTCTTGATTCTATCTATAAACGAATACAGCTTGCTTATATATCTCGCGCGAAGACTCTCGAAGAGTTCCTAAACTCGGAAGAAGTAACTAGTACCCATATAAGAATTCCAAACACTGAAAAATGCGTCGAAAAGGAAATCAAGTCGATGCCTTTGACGAGGACATTGCTCGAACCGAGAATTATGCTTCTTTACCAGGCAATGCTCATTACGATAGCTGCGGCCGCCATTATTATTTACTATGCCTCAGAAAGTGGTTTATGAGCATAACGAATAAGGTTAGACGTTCACAATCCAATTGCTTCTTGCCCTAACTTTAATAACAGACCTTTGAGAACGTCGAAGCTCGTCCCAATCCCTTTCTCTTTTGAGCCTCTTGCAAAACTCCCAAGACCAGCGAATTACTTGGCGATTCGAGGCCGATAAATGAGAGTGCCCGGTTCATTGTTGGAAAAATAAGGTTGCACTTTAAACCAACGGAATCATGACCATAGGGCAAGATCCGATGAACCAGGCACTGGACAAATTGTCCCACACATGGCGGCACATCCAAAGTTTTCTGTTTCCCATGATTTGGGAAGAACTGGGCGAGTTGACGGAGAAGCAGAAGCTACTGGTGAGCGTACTGGAATTAGCCAAACTGGAGGAGCACATCCCTGGTGCCGTCCGATGGCCTGGACGTCCTCTTGAAGACCGC
>JAJDOJ010000037.1 GCA_022340215.1 Gammaproteobacteria bacterium | reverse complement strand
CGTCCTCGTGAAACAACTGATGGCTGGGACCGCGGGTGCACCAGACCAGATCGCGATAGTCCGGGCTGTTGATCTCGGGCAGACGCGTGTCTACCACCGCGACCACTTCGTCCTCGCGCGAGAGCAGGTCGTCCAGGATGTAGCTGCGGAACAGCAGGTCTCCGTAGGTGATGACGGTGTCCTCGGTGATCGATTCCAGCGCGCAGTTCAGCGAGGCCAGTTCGCCGTTGTGCTCGTAGTCCGGATTGCGCACGACCTCGATCCCGCCGATCGACTCGATGGTCTCCGCGTAGTATCCCGCGACGACGGTGATCTCGTTGACCTGCCGGCGCTTGAAGGTGTCCACCAGGCGCTGCAACAGGGGACTGCCGGCGATCGGAATCATTGCCTTGGGCAGCTCGGCGGTCAACGGGTCTAGGTCATTACCGCGCGAGGCCGCGAGGACGATGGCGCTGCGCTCTGCGCCGCGGCTGGCGAAGTAGCGCTTCTCCGCGCCGGCGAGCTCCTGCGCGCCCTGCAGCCGGAAGACCTCGTCGACCGGCGCGATCTGGTCCTCGATATCGGCTACACTCTCGGCGCGATGGATCTCGCCGGCAGCGCGCTGCATGGCGGTGATCGCGGCGCGCAGGAGATGGTTGGCCCAGATGGCGACGCTGATACCGGCCTCGCGGTAGGTTTCGGCCGGCGTGCTGTAGTAGCGCGTCGGTACGATGACCAAAGGCGAACGATCGCGCCAGCGTCTGGCGAAGGCGAGCACCTCGTCCGGGTCCCGCTGCTTGCTGTGGATCAGGATCGCATCCGCACCGGCCTCGCGGTAGGCGTGTGCGCGCCGCAGGGCCTTGTCCAGTCCCCATCCCGCGATCAGCGCCTCGACCCGGGCGACGATGCAGAAATCCGGATCGATGCGACTGTCGCGGCCGGCCTCGATCTTGCCGCAGAACTCGTCCACGTCGGCCAGGGGCTGGCGCTCGCCGTCGATGAAACTGTTGGTCTTGGGAAACAGCTTGTCCTCGATACAGACCCCACCGATATCGCGCTGCTCGAGCTTGCGCACCAGGCGACGCATGTTGTTGAAGTTGCCGTAACCGGTGTCACCGTCCAGCAGGATGGGGATCGAGGTGGCGTCGGACATGAACTCCAGCATGTCGACGATCTGGGTCCAGCTCGCCTCGTTGTTGTCGCGAACCCCGAACTGCGCCGAGAGCGCCAGGCCGCTCGCCCAGATGCCCCGGAAGCCACATTCCTCCACGATGCGTGCACTGATGCCGTTGTGCGCCTCCATCAGGAATTCGAGCTCGTCCGACTCCAGCAGCGCGCGCAGCCGGGTGGACTTGCGGGCGGGTAGTTCCTCCTCCAGATTGCCCGCCGCACGGGAATACTTGGGGGCCTTGGGGCTTTCCAGGGGTTGCATGGTCCGACTTGACTCTAAAAGGTTTGCTGGAAGCGGCATTGCCCGAGGAAGCGCGCAGATTTCTAAGGCGGTCGAGGCACGTCATGACGGGCCGGCCATGGTTCAGTCCCCGATGCGCGGCAGAATCTCATCGCGTGCGCGGATCACGTCCTGCGGGAAATCCACCTCGATCCAGGGGAGGCCCGTGACGTCCTCGAAGCCGAAGCGCGAAGGTTCGGATAATAACAGATCGCGGATCGCTTCTTCATGGGGTTCGTCCACACGTCCTTCTGCGACATAGGCCTCGACGCGCGCTGCCAGTTCCGCGGCCACGGCCGGTGAAAAGCGGAAGAAACCCACCGACTCGCCGCAGTACTCGGCGTCGATCTCGATCCGTTTGCGGAATTCAACTAGCCGGCCGTCGCGGACGCACAGCTTGACGGGCTCTTCTCCCGCCTCGAGGTCCCGGTCTAGCAGGAAGCAGTTGGCGTGACCAGTCCGGACCAGTCTTTCGAGCAGTTCGCGTCCGTAGAGCACGTCGGCGTCCATCACGAGGACATCCTTCCCCGCGCGAAGCAGGTCACGGGCGTGCCAGAGGGTCACGATGCTGCCCTGGCGGTAGTCGGGGTTGTGGAACGTGGAACATTTGACGGTCCCCGGCCACCGGTCCAGTGTCTGTTGGATACGCCCGGACTCGAAACCCGTGCCGATGACGATCTCCCCGACGCCGGCGGCCTGCAGCAGTTCGAGATGCCTTTCCAGCAGTGTCCGCTCGCCCATCGGGAGCAGGCATTTGGGCAGGTTGGCATATTCGGCGCCGAGGCGTTTGCCAATGCCGGCCGCGAGGATGATTGCCAGAAGTGTATTCGACATGTCTCAGTCTCTTTGTCTGGAAGTATTATGCCAAAGCGTAAGAGGATGTCGCCTGGATGGGGGGGAGAGTGTAATGCAGAAAGGAATCCTGGATTTCGCTGCCGCTTCATCCAGGCTACGTATTTTGCGCAGTTGAATTGTCTTGCGGCAGGGCGTCTTCGCCGAGGGTCCGCCAGGCGCGTTTCAGGGATGCGCGGGCTCTTGCGAATCCCCATCCGAGGCGGATCAGTCCCGGCCAGGCGGTGGGTCTGAGGACGACCTCGTGCAGCAGGGCATGCGAGGGAAGCCGGCCTACGGGGTCCACCGCGGCCAGGATGCGTGCCGGGAGGGGTGTGGCCGGGGCGTCGGAGATCGCACGGACGGCAGCAAATGGCACACCGGCCGCGATTGCAACTTGCGCTACCGCTGCGCTTTCCATGTCTGCGGCAACCGCCCCCGTTCGCCGTCTGAGCTCGCGTTTCTCCTGCTCCGACGCCAGGATGTGCCCTGGATCGACGAGGGTTCCGTTCGCGGCCGCCAGCCGTGTGCGCAGTGACGCGCTCCAGCGGTGGTGCGTGTTCGACAAGTCACCATCCTCCCAGACCAGCTTGTCGGGTACCAGCAGGGCGCCCGGTGGGAGGTCGTCGACGAGTGCGGCCGCGGTTCCCCAGCAGAGCAGGGCGTCCGCCCCGTATGTCAGCAGTCGCTTTGCACCCGACTCGGCCCGTCCGGCACCCATTCCGGCGAGGATCGCACAGGTGCGGGCATCGATCCGTATCGGTTCCCCGAGCCGCGGGACGGCGGGGAGGATGGTGGAAATCTCCGCCGCCAGCGCGACGACGATACCCAGTTGTTCAGCGATTTGCGCTCTCCCCGGAAACCTCGCTGGCATCGAAAACGTTTGGTGGTGGGGCCGACGGCAAGCCGGTGGCCGCGATCTCGAACAGCAGGCGGATCATGGTGTTGCTGCCGGCGGTCGCGCGGCTTGCCGCGATGGTGGACCTGACGCTTCGCCGGGAGATCTTGACCTCCGTTCCCGAACGGAATTTGGGATGGCGATGGATCTTGCGCAGTGTCAGCACGGCCATGCCCAGTGCCCAGAGGCAGAAAATGCGTATGCCCCGCTCGCCGGGCGGGATGATCTGGGTATACCGCAGGGCGTTCGAGAGATGTTCGCGCGCCACGGCGACCAGCTTGCGAAGCCCGTGACCGAAGGTGGCCTCGTAACGTCCGGGATCGAGGTCGTCCAGGTCGAAGCCTTCGGCCTCGAAGACCGTCCGCGGCAGCCAGCAGGCGCCGCGATCCAGGTCGTCCCAGATGTCCTTGAGGATGTTGGTCATCTGCAGGCCCTGTCCGAACGAGACCCCGAGCCGCATCAACTCGTCCTTGCGAGCGAGGATCTCCGGGGAATAGTCGCAATAGAGCAGGGTCAGGGTCTCGCCGACGATCCCGGCGACGAAGTAGCAGTATCGGTCGAGGTGCTCGAGGTCGTCCAGGCCACGCCGGGACCGCGGCGTCTGGAATTCCACCATGCCGTCTGCCATGATCCGCACGCAGCGCTCAAGGATGCGGCGCTTGCCGGAATCGTACCCGTGGGTGATCCCCAGGACGCGCGGGGCGAGCCGGATGAGTTCGTGCTCCGCCGGGATCGTGCTGCGTGACAGCAGCGGCGCGAGTTCCGAGGCGAATGCGTCCGGATTGCCGGTGCCTGCGACCGCGTCGACGAAGCGTTCACTGAAATGCCGCTTCTGATCCAGGTCCATCGCAGGCTCGTCCTCGATCGTGTCGACGAT
>JAJDOJ010000036.1 GCA_022340215.1 Gammaproteobacteria bacterium | reverse complement strand
ATGACATTCCGTAGGGTGGAACAAGCGCAGCGGTTCCACCATTACGGGTGTTCATGGACGCCAACGAGGTACATTACATGCCATCACCCTCCGTTTGAAAACTGGGCGAATGGTCGGCTCGACTGAATTTTGGCTATCTTGAACTGCTATACCCGAATCAAGTTTTCTTAATGTGTTTCAACACGCCATAGATCAGTGACAATCTGAGTCAGCCGAATATTTTTCTCATTTCTGTTTTGTGTATCAGCTATCCATCCAGAAGTCGCTCTCGGCTTGTATAGAAATACGGCACTATAGTCATCAGGGATGGTCTCTAACATCGTGTCAACTCGTTCGCTATTGATATTCAGCCGACAACCATAGCAACCTGGTTTAACCCACATGCTTGTCTTTGGGTGCAGTAGATAAGATAAAGATATCAGGTCTCCAACTTCAGCATCGCTAATGAGAAGAGGATTTTCTATGGCGTTCAATATCCCGGCTATATTAGGATTGTTGTGGTTGGCCATTTTCGTCCACCCCAGCTCTGATCGATAAGATTGTAAGTAGGAAACCATTCCCGAAATAATAAAACCCAGCACCAATAATCTCCAGAATTTTCCACTCAGCCTGGTGCTATTCTGCTGAGTATTTTTGCAATCGAACAGGTAGGCTAACGACAATTGAATGCCCAATATACTGGGTAACAGATAGCGCCCGACCCGAGTCAGTCTGCCGCCAAGTGCGACATCGGGCAAAATCAATGGTAGTGCGGTTGCCGCTAGCAAGACATATATGAATAACCATGTCCTTGGGGCGCTGTTTTTATAAAGATAAATTAACGAATAAGCGACAAGTGCGAATAATAGTAAGGTCAACAGTCGGCTGTGGGAGAAGTCTAAAAATATCCTGTCGAAATTAAGCATCCAGGCCGCTACTAATCGCCTGAAAGAATCACCTTCATATGCCCAACCCATTGTGGTCTGAACTTGACCATGATTCAGAACGATAACCAACAGCCAGGGCACGAGCAAGAGAAGCGCTGTCCCAGAAGAAAATAGGAATCCAGTCATCCTTTTTGAGAGTTTGAATCGTTCACTGCAAACCACGTAACATCCATGTGCCAGGACCAATAAGCCAGACAATAGATACGCATAAAGGGCTGTGATGAGCGCTAGTGAATATCCCGCCCAGCTCAGAAACGTATTGACACGGTATGCTCGAAGCAGCGCTGCGCTCGAAAAAAGTATCGTCACGGTCCACAAACTGTATTCTCGCGCTTCTTGAGCATACTGTACGTGATAGGGTGAAACCGCGACCAGAGCGCTCGCGTACCATGCAGGCGACGTTGAACCGAACAGCTCGTAACTCAGCCAAAATAGAAAAGGAAACACGAGTAAACTGATAATAGCGCTCAGACTGCGAGTCGAGGTCGGGGATTCCCCGAACCACTTTATCCAATAGCGAGAGAGAAGATAGAAGAACGGTGTGTGCTGAGGGTCCTCGGTCGCAAGGCTATTGATAGTGTCGCTGGCATTGCTATTGAATTTTATGTGCTGAAATTTCCGGATTTCTTCTGCACTGATAATACCGTCTTGGGTAAGACCGAGCACCGCATCTTTTTCTGTGTAACCTGATGCCCGCATTGAGGTAAATACTTCATCGTACCAGTATATCTTCTTGTCAAGATTGCAAAACCTGAATAGGACTCCAACGCTTATCGAGATAATCAACAGGGATATCGTCCAGGCACTCATTTTTCTTAACCTCCTCGAATCAATGGGGTCAGACTCGATTGAACAGGTCGAACATTGTCCAGCAAAATATTTACCGCAAAGCATGAAAGTACATCATCAATCGAGTCTGACCCCATTGATTCTCTAGTGCTGGCAGGAAGGACAGTAAAAGCTCGATCGTTGCCCGATCCTCGACTGGCGAATAGCGCTACCGCAGGCGACACAGGGTTTCCCGGCCCGGCCGTAGACCTTGAGAAGGATCCTGAAGTATCCCGGCCGGCCGTCTTCCCTCACGAAGTCCCGCAGGGTCGTCCCGCCGGCTTCGATGGCCTCGCTCAGCACCGATCTCAATGCCTCGGCCAGGAGGTCGTATCGATTCTCGCCGATGCGTCCCGCTGCGCGGGAGGGGTGGATACCGGCGGCGAACAGGGCCTCGCTTGCGTAAATGTTGCCGACGCCGGCCACGATGTGGCTGTTCATCAGGAAATTCTTCACCGCGACCCGCCGACCCCGCGAAGCGCGCCAGAGCGTCGAGCCCCGGAACGCGTCGCCGAGGGGTTCCGGGCCGAGCTCGCTTAACAGGGGATGTCGTTCGGGTTCGTCGCCACCCCACAGGATCGCCCCGAACCGGCGGGGATCACGAAACCTCAAGCGTTTGTCGCCGAAGAGCGCGATGTCGACGTGATCGTGCGTTCCGTGTGGGATAGCACCCTCCAGGATGCGAAGGCTTCCGGACATGCCCAGGTGCAGGATAACGGCGCCGCGCGTCGTGTAGAGCAGCAGATACTTGCCACGTCGCGCCAGTGAGCTCACCCGTGCCCCGCGCAAACGTTCCTCCAGATCGACCGGAACGGGCCAGCGAAGCTGCGGCTGTCGGACCGTGACGCGCTCGATGCGCCGATCGAGGACGTGGGGTTCGATGCCGCGCCGTGTGGTCTCGGCCTCGGGCAACTCAGGCACTTCTTCTTACCGGGTGTCCCGTTCGCGGGCCGGGCCGGTGTAGAGCCCCTCGATCTCCAGCAGCAGGTCCTGGCGGCAGATATCGCCCAGCAGGAACAGCCGTGGCAGCGACGGCGCGGCAAGCCGTGAAAGTGCGGATTCGATCTCCGGATAGAGGTCGGGGTCTCGAAGATAGACCTTGACCAGCGACAACTCGCTCACGTCCGCGATCCCTGGCTCGCCCGTCTCGCGTGCCGTGCGAATCAGGGCGTTCAGATTCTCGAGGATTTCGGCGAGTTGGCCGCTGGGGTTGCTCGGGTGCCGCGAGGCGTATCCCACGATGCTGGCCGTGCCGGAGATGAAGAGCTGCGAACCGCCAGGCCAATGATGCATCATGGCGCGGGAAAACGAAGGACTTTGCGGGCCGTAGTCCGGCGGGTAGTGAAACGCGCTGACCTGCCGGGGATTTTCGACCTGGGTCCCGGCGTCACACCCGGCGAGGACGTAGATCAACAAGCCCGCCTGGCGCGTGCCGATCACGGTCGCGGCCGGGAGTTCCCGGCTGTCGATGCCTTCACCCAGCGCCCGGTGGCGCCCGACGCAGAATGCCTGGTACCGGTCGAGGCCCTCGTGCTCGAGGTGAATGTCGCTGAAGAAGTTCCAAATGCGCAGGGGATGACGGTATCCCGTCGCGTCGAGGAAACCGTAGAGGCGGCGATAGGTGAGGTCCGTTGCACGTTCCAGTTCGCCGCTGTCGGTCTCCGGAATGCTGATGTGCGCGAACATCAGGTCGGAATTCCGGCTATAGGCGATCCCTTCTTCGCGACCTGTCGCGACCGGTTCGCGGCTGCACCAGACCTCCACGGGGGGCGAGGCCTGCACGGACGACAGCGGGACGTGGATCTGCCGGGGGTCCTCGCCGGGGGAAGGGGAATCACCGAAGGTGACGAGGGCCAGCGTGCAGACGTCTGCGATCAGTCGCTCCCGGGTCATCCGGTCTCCCGGCCGGAGCGAGCAATGGACGGGGGCTGCGGGAATAAAATCCGGTGTTGTGTCTGAGGGTCCCAATGGCATCGCGCAATTGTAGCAGTACTGCCCGTGCGGGCGATCGACCCGCGCGATCGTCTTCGCTGCCCCCGGTCAGCGGCGCCAGCGCCTCAGCCAGATCCCGGTGCCGGCTGCCAGGAGGCTCATGGGCAGCAGGATCGCAAATGCCGTCGAGATCGCGACGATCTGCGACTCGGTCAGATCCAGGCGGGTATCGGGCGCGGTCCTGGGGACCACTGAGACCAGCGCGTCGTCCAGACTCAACCAGTTGAAGAGCGCTACGCCCAGCTCGAGGTTGCCGCCGTTGCCGAGGTAGGAGTTGGCGAGAAAGTCGCTGTCACCGACGATGGCCAGGCGCTGCGTCGCCGCACCGAGCTCCCTCTCCATGGTGAGCCCGATCGCCAGGGGCCCGGCGGTGTCGCCCGTGCCCTCGTTGAACTTCACCTCGTCACCGGTCATCGAGCCGGTTTCCGACCACGCGCGCGGCAGCGTGGTCAGTATCGGTGTCACCGTCCAGTCCTCTTGGGGCTTGTGCTGGAATCCCATGGCAAAGGGAAACAGCGTCACGGGCTTCAATTCCTTGGTAACCGGATGGTCCGGGTAGTCGACCACCGGGATGATCGCCGCACTTCGCACCCCCAGAACACGACGCAGCTCGGTATTGGCATCGACGAGCATCCCCGAAACGGGAATCACTCCCAGCGATTGCGCGAGCGAGTCCAGACCATCGTCGAGCCCCGGATCGGTCATCCACAACAGGTTGCCGCCGGCGTCCACGTAGGATGCGATCGCCTCGGCCTCACCCTCCATGAGGGGGGTCTGGGGCGAGGCAATGACCAGTAACGCCGTGTTGTCGGGGATCGAGGGTGTGCGCACCAGGTTCAGTTTCCGAATGTCGAATCCGCCGCGTCCGAGTTCTTCCGCGAGGCGATTCAGTCCGGTGTTGGTCTCGTCGTCCGGGTCGCGTTCTCCATGTCCCTCCAGGAACACGACCCATCGGTCTCCCCGGCGGACCAGACGTTGCAGGGCGTTGGCCAGGGTCCTTTCCGAAATATCACCGATGACCGCGTGCTGTCCGCCGAGGCTGAGGACCATCTTGCCGCCGCGACCGACCCCCGCCGCGCGGGCGCGCTCGGGCTCCCGCTCGGGGTTGACGAAATCCAGGTGGATGTCAGTCTTCTCCCGCTGCAGGCGCTCGATCCGCTCGTTGATTCGCTGGTGCACGGAGGCGTCGTCATCGACGAACGCGACGATTTCGATCGGCCCGTCAGCGAGGGCCAGCAGTTCCCGGGTCTCTTCCGGTACGGTATTGCGTTGTCCCGCGGTCCAGTCGGCCTGAAATCCGTATCGGGTGCTCAACCAGGCGGTCAGACCCAGCAGCGCCAGGAAACCGGCGGTGAAGGCCGCGTTGCGCAGGCGAATGCGAAAGCGGGCCCCCCGGGTAATCCTCATGACGTTACCCCCTCGGAAGATACACCACGCGCGAGGTCGTCGCGTTTGTTGCAGATTTGATTCAACGCAGCAGTCTCAGGTTGTCGAGCCTGCGCGTCGTCAGGGTCAGGAAACCCAGGATGAACAGAAGGTAGTAGATGAAGTCGGCGCTGTCGAAGATGCCCTTGACGAAGGACAGGTAGTGACTGAAATGCGACAGGTACGAGAACACCCCGCCCTCGACCCCGCTGGCACTGCCGGCGACGAACAGCACGACCAGGAAGAGCAGCAGGCCGAGGCTCGCCACCGCGGCGATCAGGGGGGCGGAGGTGAGGCTGGAGACATAGAGCCCGGCCGCTGTGAAAGAGGACAGCAGCAGGACCAATCCCAGCAGACCGGCCGCGACCTTGCCCCAATCGGGTGTGGTGCCCAGCGCGAGCGACACGGGCATCAAGGCGAGCAGGGCGATCATGACGAGCAGAAACAGCACCTGTCCGGTGAACTTGCCGAGCACGATCTCGCCGGGTGACACCGGCGCGCTGGTGAGCAGGGTTAGGCTGCCGCGTTGCCGCTCTTCGGCGAAGGCGCGCATGGTCAGCAGTGGCGAGACGGCGAGCATCAGGACACCGGCCCAGACGAATAACGGGGCCACGATCGCATCGGTCACCCCCGGCGCCCCCTCCATCCCTTCGAAGCGCGGCTGGATGGTGGAAAGGAACGCGTCGGTCAGGGTGAGAAACAGCATGGCCAGGATGAACAGGACCACGGCCAGCACCACCCAGGCCAGGGGCCCGTAGAACAGGCGCTTGAGTTCGTTGCGGGCGATGAGCAGGATCACGCGGCCTGCCCCCGTTCCCGGTAGACGAGGTCCATGAACACCTCCTCGAGTGTCATCCTTTCCGGACTCAATGTCCTCAGACCCCATCCGCCTGACAGCGAGGCCTCGAGCAGGGCGGCCGTGGCGTCTTCGCCCTCGAGCGATACGCTGAACTCGCCGTTCATGAGCGTCCTGACCGCCGTCACCCCTGGAAGCGATGCCAGGACGGCCTCCTGCGGGGGTTTGGCGAAGCGCAGCAGATAGCGGACACCGCCTGCGCCAGCGTGCAGGGCCTCGAGATCGTCGTCGTAGACCGAGCGCCCTTCGACGATGACCTGCACCCGGTCGCAGACGGTCTGCACCTCCGGCAGGATATGGGTGGACAGCAGCACGCCGTGGTCGCGCCCGAGTTCCCGGATCAGGTCCCTGATTTCGCGCAACTGGATCGGGTCCAGCCCGACGGTCGGCTCGTCAAGGATGATGACCGCGGGACGATGCACGATGGCCTGGGCGATCCCAACGCGCTGGCAGTAGCCCTTGGAAAGGTTTCCGATCAGCCGCTGCCCGGCGGTCTCCAGCCCGCAGCGTTCCTTCGCGCTGTCCACGGCCCGTGTGGCGCCCTTGCGGCCGACGCCGTGCAGGCGGGCGCAATAGGCGAGATATTCGTCCACGGTCAGCTCAGGGTAGAGTGGGGGGCGGTCGGGCAGGTAGCCGATGTTCCGTTTGGCGATGCGCGGTCGCGACAGGAGATCGATTCCGTTGATGCGAATCCCCCCGGTCCCCGGGGCGAGATTGCCACTCAGCATCCGCAGGGTGGTGGACTTTCCGGCGCCGTTCGGTCCCAGCAGACCGAGCACCTCTCCGCGTCTTACGGTCAGCCCGAGCCCGTCGACCGCGCGTCGCTCGCCGTAGTGGCGGCTCAGGTCCTCGGCCTCTATCAGGAAATCCTCTGGCATGAGTCCACTCGTGATGGGGGGCGACGCGAAAGCGTGGCATTTTATAGGAGCCCGATTGAATTTCCACCGGGCCAGGCGGTGACTCGGTTCGCTGCCCTGCGGGAGCGGGTTATCATGCCATCGGTTTCAGCATCTGCCGCCGCACCCGCACACGCTGGGATAGATTACCCGTTGTGTTCCGATGGAGATCTGACGCATTGAAACTACTCGGTGTCGATACCGGTGGGACCTTTACCGACTTCGTTTATCTGGACGAGGCGGGGATGCGAGTCCATAAGGTCCTCTCCACGCCGGAGGCCCCGGAGCGGGCGATCCTGCAGGGGATCCGGGAGATGGGGCTGGACGGCGAGGGATTGAAGATCGTGCACGGATCCACCGTGGCGACCAATGCCCTGCTCGAAGGCAAGGGCGCGCGCACCGCCTACATCACCAACCGCGGTTTCGGGGACGTGTTGACGATCGGGCGCCAGGCGCGTGATGACATCTACGACCTGCAACCCCCGCCGAAGCGCCCGCCGGTTCCGCCGGAGCTGTGTCTGGAGACCGGTGGCCGCCTGTCGGCCGGCGGGGAGGTCCTCGATCCCCTGACCGGCGCGGATCTCGAGTCGCTCACCGACCGTCTCAGGGAACTTGCACCCAATGCGGTCGCCATCAATCTGCTGTTCTCCTATCTCGATGACGGTCCCGAACGGGCCATCGAGGCCGCCGTTCCCGAAGGGATCTTTGTCTCGCGATCCTCGGCGGTGCTGCCTGAGACGGGCGAGTACGAGCGCGGCATCGCGACCTGGCTCAACAGCTATGTCGGTCCCCTGATGGGCCGCTATCTCGCCATGCTTCGTTCGGCGTTGCCGCGATCCCACCTGAGCGTCATGCAAAGCCATGGCGGGGCGATCGATTCGGCACAGGCCGCTGGGCACGCGGCGCAGTTGCTGCTGTCGGGGCCCGCCGGCGGTCTGGCCGGCGCGCGGCATGTCGGATCCGGCTCCCGGGCCGGGCGGCTGCTGACCTTAGACATGGGCGGCACCTCGACCGACGTGGCCCTGATCGATCACGACATCAGCCTGACCTCGGAGGGACGCATCGCGGGTTACCCGGTGGCGGTACCGATGGTCGACATGCACACGATCGGTGCGGGTGGCGGCTCCATCGCACGGGTGGACGAAGGCGGCCTGTTGCAGGTCGGGCCGGAGTCCGCGGGCGCGGCCCCGGGACCGGCCTGTTACGGACGGGGCGGAGATCAGGCCACGGTGACGGACGCGAACCTGGTCCTGGGGCGCCTTCCGCCAACCGTTGCCCTGGCCGGCGGGATGGGGCTGGAACACGCCGCAGCCGCTGCCGCGGTGGATCGACTGGCGGCCACACTGGGCATGACCCGCACCGGCGCCGCCGAGGGGATCGTGCGTGTGGTCAACGAACACATGGCGCAGGCGCTGCGCGTGATCTCCGTGCAGAAGGGAATCGATCCCCGGGAATATGTCCTGATGAGCTTCGGCGGGGCCGGCGGCCTGCACGCCTGCGATCTGGCCGAGGCGCTCGGCATGAGTACGGCCATCGCGCCGGTGCACTCCGGGGTGTTGTCCGCGCTTGGCATGCTGGTTGCGCCGCCCGGCCGCCAGCTTTCCCAGGCAGTGAATACCTTGCTGGATTCATCCAGTGACGCCGAGGTCGTTGCTGGACTGGATCGCCTCGCGGAAAGGGGTAAAACCGAGTTGCGTGCCGAGGGCGTGGAGGACATCCGTCGGGTCGATCAGCTCGATCTGCGTTACGAGGGGCAGTCCTATACCCTGCGCGCCCCCTGGATGGGGGCGGCAAAATCCACAGACGCCTTCCACCAGGCCCATCGCGACATGTATGGTCATGCCCTGGACATCCCCGTCGAGCTGGTCAACCTCAGGGTGGGGCTCGGTGCTGCGGCGCACCCTCCGGACCTGCCTCCCGCCCGGGTCGCCGACGGGAGCGTGCCGGCGCCCTGCGGCACGACTCGGGTCGTGGGCGAACCGCACCCCGTCCCGATCTACGAAAGGCGGCGGCTGTGTGTCGGCCATCGGCTGCAGGGGCCGGCGGTCGTCATCGAGCCCGTTGCTACGACCTGGATCGCCTCGGGTTGGAGACTGGAGGTGGATGCAATAGGGAATTTGCTGCTCAAACACGGTGCGGCATGATTCAGATCAATTGCAACGCATGGTATCTGGGCTATGATTGATCTGCAGGCTTTAGATTCATTGGACGCCGGGTCACGCATTTCCTGTCCTATGGTTGCCCGACCTCTCAAATTCCCTTGCCGGGCCCTCAAGTACGGAGTTACCAAAGTCGATGTTCGAAGGTTTGATCCCCCTCCCCTGGTGGGGCTATGTTCTCGTGGCGCTCGGCCTCACACAGGTCACCATCGCCTCAGTTACCCTGTTCCTCCATCGCGCCCAGGCGCACCGGGCACTGGAACTTCACCCGCTGGTGAGCCACTTCTTCCGGCTCTGGCTGTGGTTGAGCACCGGGATTATCACGCGCGAGTGGGTGGCCGTGCACCGCAAGCACCATGCCCGCTGCGAGACGGAGGAAGACCCTCATAGCCCATACATCAAGGGTATTCGAACAGTGCTCTGGCGCGGGGCCGAGCTTTACAGGAAAGAGGCCGCCAACCGCGAAACCCTCGAACACTACGGGCGCGGGACCCCGGACGACTGGCTGGAACGAAACGTGTACTCCCGCCACAATGCGGCCGGCATCGGGATCATGCTGCTGATCGACGTGGCGCTGTTCGGCCCCATTGGCATCACCATCTGGGCTGTCCAGATGGTCTGGATCCCCTTCTTCGCCGCGGGCGTCATCAACGGGCTCGGCCACTGGTGGGGATACCGGAACTTCGAGACCGCCGACGGTTCCACCAACATCGTCAACCTCGCGTTGTTCATCGGGGGCGAGGAACTGCACAACAATCATCACGCCTATCCGAGTTCGGCGAAATTCTCCAGCAAGTGGTGGGAGTTAGACATCGGCTGGATGTATATCCGTCTCCTGTCCTTGGTGCGACTGGTGCGGATCAAGAAGGTCGCCCCCCGGCCGGTGTCCCTGGAGGGCAAGCGCAACATCGACATGGACACGCTGCGCGCGGTTATAGTGAGCCGCCTCCATGTCATGGCCAGGTATGCCTCCACGGTCATGCTGCCGGTGGTCAACGAACAACTTGGCAGGGCGGATGCCCAGTGCCGCGCGGCGCTCCTTCAGGCCCGCCGCGTGCTGGCCCGGGACGAGAGTCGTATAGATGCCAGGGCTCGAGAGGCCATCGAACAGGCGCTGAAACAGAGTGAGGCGCTGAAGACCGTCTACGAATACCGCAAGAGACTGCAGGCGCTCTGGAGCCGTTCCTACGCGAGTCACGAGAAGCTGCTGCAGGGCCTGCAGGAATGGTGTCAGCAGGCCGAGGCCACCGGCCTTACCGTCCTGCAGGAGTTCGCCGACTATCTGCGCAGCTACACCCTGCGCCCCGTTTGACCGCAACAGGCCCCGGCCGGATCCGGGGCCGACACGGACGCGCTTTCGATGGTGCGTTCGTACTTGGCGAGCAGCACCCCTTCATCCCCACAGCAGTCGGCCGCGCACTTCTTGACCTGGTGCGCCTCGTCGGTGTCCGCGTTCAGCCAGGTTTCAACGGGTATGTTTTCCGCCGCGCAGTCGCACCCCTTGTCGTCATAGACGAAGACGTTACGCAGTCCCTCGCCGCGCGCCGCTTCGGCCGCCTCGCGCATGATGTCGGTCGGCGTTGTCGGCAGCGCGGAAAGCTTGTAGGCAGGAAAGAAGCGCGTCACGTGCCACGGACTGTCGGCGCCCAGGTGGTCACGGATCCAGCAGGCGATCTCGCGCAGCATTGTAGGGTCGTCGTTCCGGGTCGGGATGATGTTGGTGCGCGTCTCCACGTGGATTCCCATCTCTGCCGCCTTCTCGATGCTTCCCAGGACATCGGCCACGCGTGCCTTGCCGCAGATCTGCCGGTAGAAATCGTCGGACAGGCTCTTGATGTCTGAACACAGCACGTCGATGCGTCCGGCCAGCAGCTCGAGCGCTTCGTCGGTGACGAAACTGTTCGACACGAAAACGGTATAGAGCCCGCTCGCTGCGGCAATCTCCGCCGTATCCAGGACGTACTCCAGCCAGACGGCCGGTTCCGAGTAGGTGAAGGCAATCCCGTCGGCGCCGTGGCGTACGGCCGCCGCCACGAGGTCGGCCGGCGGGATCCAGGTCTCGGTGGAACGACCCCAGGCCAGATCGTCGAGCGCGGTGACACCCCAGGAAATCTCCAGATTGTGGCAGCCCCCGCAGCGGAAGCTGCAGCCGTAACTGCCGACCGACATCACCCGGGTGCCGGGGCGGAACATCCGGACCGGCTTCTCCTCGATCGCGTCCATACTGATCGACGAAATAATGCCGTAGGAGAGGTTGTACAGGGTTCCGTTGCGATTGACATGGGCCTGGCAGAACCCCCGCTGGCCGTGCCGCAGCTTGCAGCGCCACAGGCACAGGTTGCAGCGCGTTGTACCGTCCGCATGAGTCTCCTGGAGACGCGTCGGCATCAGGCGGTATTCGGTGCGGGTTGGGTTGGTCTGGTTCATTGGTAACAATCCGGTGAAGGCCGCACTGCGTAGGCGCAGTGTGGCGTACTGTGTGGAATTCTACTCCACTGCGGGGGGTGAGGTCCGATTCCACTTGACGACGCAGGGACCAGCCGATTTAATACGGAGCCTTCCCGTCGAACGACAGGCCAGGTAGCTCAGTCGGTAGAGCAGGGGACTGAAAATCCCCGTGTCGGCAGTTCGATTCTGTCCCTGGCCACCATTAAAACAACCCCTTACAGCAATCTTCGTTTACAGCTAAATGCACTATTCCGGTCCCTCGATTATTCCGAGTTGGACTCGGTTCGGTGGCGAGAATTTCCTGGATTTCAGCACGTTGATTGGGACAGCAGTACTTGATTTCCCGAGATAATTCGGTCGTCTTCTTCAGCTGGCAATGTCGCCAGTATGATGGAGAAGGCCAATGTCGATCGAGCTTTTCTTTCCCGATCCGACGAGCCAGCGGCGATTTCGCGTTGGCCCGTTGACATGTGATCTCGACGGATTTGCCGCTCAGCTTGCCGCGGAGGGATACAACCACTCGTCGGCCAGAAACACGCTCCGGCTAATCAGAGATCTCAGCAGGTGGCTCGAGCACGAAGGGCTCGATGTCGAAGTACTTGACGAGCTGCGGGTCAGAGCGTTCTTGGTTGCTCGCGGATCACGACGGACCGCCCAACGCGAAGCAACGACCGCCCGGCAGTTGCTGAGTTACTTGCGTGCGAACGACCGGATCCCCGCTGCCCCTTCAGGCCCGAGCAGCGACAGTGCGATGGGACGGATGGAACAGGACTATGAACGATTTCTTGTTCGCGAGCGTGGTCTGACCTCGGCAACGGTAAAGAACTATCTGCCCACCGTTCACGTCTTTCTCACTGAACGTTTTGGGACGGAGACAATCGAGCTCGAGAGGCTGGTTGCTCAGGACGCCAACCAGTTCATTCTGCGCCACGCACAGCACCTCAGTCGTACCCGCGCCAAGTTACTCGTCACCGCGCTGCGGAGCTTCTTGCGCTTCTTGTATCAGCGTGGAGATATCCCTGTCGATGTCGCCAGTGCGGTCCTCCCGGTCATGCATTGGCGTTTGTCGGGGTTGCCAAAGTCGCTCGCGCCCGAGCAAGTGAAGTCGATGCTCGAGAGCTGCGACCGCAGTACGGTCATCGGACGGCGAGACTACGCCATCTTGCTGCTCCTGGCGCGACTGGGGTTGCGCGCCGGCGAGGTGGTGGCGTTGACGCTGGATGACCTCGATTGGGACAAGGGTATCGTGACTGTGCCCGGTAAGGGTCAACGGCGCGAGCCGTTGCCCCTGCCTCACGAGGTGGGGGAGGCGCTGGTGGGGTATTTACAAGACGGCCGACCGCTGTGTAACACCCGGTGTCTGTTCGTGCGCATATCCGCGCCGCATCGCGGCTTTACCGGCGCTGCAGCGATCTGCGATGTCGTGCGACGGGCACTGGTGCGCGCGGGAATCGATCCGCCATTCAAAGGTTCGCATATGCTGCGCCACTCCCTGGCCACCGAGATGCTGCGCTGTGGCGCCTCGCTCGAAGACATCGGCCAGATCTTGCGTCACCGTCACCCGGAGACCACGCAGATTTACGCCAAGGTCGACCTCGAGGCGTTGCGTGCGCTCGCGCAACCGTGGCCCGGAGGTGCGACATGAACGAGCTCCAGCTCTTGCTCGATGAGTATCTGGCCGCGCGCCGCGCTCTGGGGGCCAAGCTCAAGCTACCCGGGCGTCTACTGCAGCGCTTCGTCGCGTTTGTTGCGCAACGCAAGGCCGC
>JAJDOJ010000035.1 GCA_022340215.1 Gammaproteobacteria bacterium | reverse complement strand
TCTCCGTCGCGTTGAGTTCCTCGCACAGTTTCTCGATCACCCGATCGGTGGCGGCGTTGGCGCAATGATGCAGTCTTACCGTCAGGGTCCGCGCATCGGGATCCGGTACCAGATCAGCCTCTGTGGTGTAGAGGGCACGTATGCAAGGAATCGCAACGCCGCCCGATCTCTACCTGCACTGGGAGGGGTAACGAATGTATTCTGTGTATGCGCAACATCAGAGGCAAACTTTCTCTCGCAGGGAGAACGTGAAGCGAACACCAAAGGAATTTCTCTTGACTCAACCGTCCGCGGAACCAGCGCACACCTTGGAGAGGATTGCAGGCCGATGAAGCTTGATGAACGCCAACGAATGATCGACGATATAGAGTACCATGTGCGCTATACGCGGTCGCTTATCGGCACGGATGCCCTAAACGAACGTGTCATGGAAGCGATGAGAGCGGTACCACGTCATGAGTTCGTTCCTCCGGACGCAAGAGCCTACGCCTACGCCAATGGTCCCGCACCGATCGGCCACGGACAGACAATCTCCCAGCCCTATATCGTTGCGTTGATGACCGATCTGTTGAACCCGGGGCAGGAAGACGTGGTTCTCGAGGTAGGTTCGGGCTCCGGTTACCAGGCCGCTGTGCTGTCTTTGCTGGTCAGGAAGGTCTACAGCATCGAAGTGATTGAGGATCTCGCGCAGCAGGCCACCAGGCGGCTAGCGAGACTCGGGTACACGAATGTCGAGATCTCCGTCGGGGATGGGCATTTCGGTTATCCCGAAAAAGCTCCGTTTGACGGGATAGTGGTCACGGCCGCCGCCTCGCACATCCCGCCGGCACTGGTCAATCAGCTCAAGGAGGGCGCCAGATTGGTGATCCCTGTGGGATTGCCATTCATGCCGCAGGAATTGATGGTCGTCGAGAAGGGCGAAGGCGGCACAACGACGACCCGCGACGTATTGGGCGTGGCGTTCGTACCGCTGGTGGATAAAGGGGCAGTCCACAAGCCACAGTGAAAGTTGCGGCCATTAGGCGATTTCTGTCAAATGACATACCATCCTGCTTGTCTTTTCGTCCGTCCTCCGTGTTGCGACAACCGTGACATCGTTCGACGATGCGCCTGATGTCGCGCCTGGATGACGAACGAAAATCCGGCGCGATCTGGTATGCCATTTTCCGGCAATCGCCTAAGTGCTATCTAAGCGCACTTACGGGTTGCCCCGGTAATGACGACTGACGTAAACGGTAGTAAAGATATGGCGGACTTCAGATAGTTACGCCATAACCATCTGATTGCAAGGGAGTAATTATCGCCTTGATAACGCGAGGAGCGGGTCCAGCCGCGCGGCGCGGCGCGCCGGCATCAGGCTGAACAGCAAGCCGGTCAGCAGCGCCACGCCGGTCGCCGTCAGAAAGGCCCAGAGCGGTGCCCGGGCCGGAAACTCGGGGATCGCGTGACGAACCGCCAGGCTTCCCAGTTCACCGAGCAGCAATCCAGCCGCCGCCCCCAGGGCCGACAACAGAACGGCCTCGGACAGGAACAGCGTGACGATCTGCCCCTGCGATGCGCCCAGCGCCTTGAGCAAACCGATCTCCGCGGTGCGCTGTGACACGGCGACCAGCATCACGTTCATGATCAGTATCCCCGCCACGGCCAGGCTGATCGCGCCGATACCCGCCACCGCCCAGGTCAGCGCCCCCAGGATGCGATCGAAGGTGCTCAACACCGCGTCCTGGGTTATCACGGTGACGTCCTTCTCGCCCTGATGTCGCTCCTGGAGCACTTCCGTTACCTGCTTCTTGACCGGCTCGATCGCCTCACGGCTCCTCGCCTCGATCAGAAGGCGGAACAGCGACGCGGTATTGAACATCTGCTGGGCCGAGGCGACGGGAATGATGACAGTCTCCTGCACGTCGACTCCAATCGAGCGCCCCTCGGAACCCATGACGCCGATGACGCGAAACCGCCGGTCGCCGATTCGAACCCATTCCCCGAGGGCACGCTTGGCGCCGAACAGTTCGTCCCGGATCTTGCCACCGATCACGGCGACCGGCGCCGACTGGTCGAGAGCCATCTTCGGCAGGAAACGACCCTGCCGCACTTTCCAGTGCCGGATCCCCGCGAGATCGTGACTGGAGCCCAGGATGACGGACTCGCGAGAACGTCCCTTCCAGTTGACGTCGGCCGAACCGACATTGATCGGTGCGACACGCCGCACACTGCGGCTGCGCAGCAGCGCCCGGGCATCGTCCAGTGTCAGGTCCCTCGGGGTCTCTCCCATCATCGTCGTGGGGCTGATCCCGGCGGTCTCGGAACGGCCGGGGATGACGATCACCAGGTTGGTGCCGAGCGAGGAAAACTCGCCCATCACATAACGTCGCGCGCCTTCGCCCAGGGAGGTGAGCACGACCACGGCGGACACCCCGATGGCCATCGCGATCAGCATCAGCACGGTCCGGGACGGAAACCCCCGCAGCGACCCGACCGAGTACCGCAGGACATCGGCGCCGCGCAGCTTCATCTCACCCCGGACCCCGATCGCGGCTCAGTCGGCCGTCCATCATGTGCAACTGGCGCCGGGCTCGCCGACCCATTTCCGCGTCATGAGTCACCATGATCAGTGTGATGCCCCGATCGTTGAGCCCTTCGAGGATGCGGATGACGTCCTGGCCCGATTTGTGATCAAGATTACCCGTCGGCTCGTCCGCGAGCAGCACCCGTGGATCGGTGACGGTGGCCCGCGCGATGGCGACCCGTTGCCGCTGGCCGCCCGACAACTGCTCTGGCTTGTGGTGACTCCGGTCGGTCAGATTCAGGTCTTCGAGTGCGCGGGCAACGAGTGGCCGGCGCTGCTGGGGCGCCAAGCCCGCGAGGATCAGTGGCAGCTCGACATTTTCGGTTGCGGTGAGACGCGGCACCAGGTGAAACATCTGAAATACGAAACCGATCTCCCGGTTCCTGACCTCCGCCTGCCTGATGTCACTGAGCGAGGTGACATCCTGACCGTTCAACCGGTAGGTCCCGGAGCTGGCCTGGTCCAGGAGACCGAGCAGATTGAGCAGCGTCGACTTGCCCGAGCCGGAGGGCCCCATGATGGAGACGTACTCCCCGGCCTCGATCTCGAGGCTGACATCGTCAAGGGCATGGACCGTCTGGTCCCCCACCCGGAAGTCCCGGTGGATGCCCTCGAGCTCAATCATCGACCTGCGCTTCACGCACGGCGTGCGCGCCGTCCTCGACGCCCTCGCGTTCCACCGAAACGACGACCTCCTGTCCTTCGTCCAGCCCCGCAGACACCTGGGTCCACTCCCAGTTGCTCAGGCCGACGCCGATCTCCCGCTCCTCCAGCAGTCCGTCGTCCGTCAGTACCAATACCCGGTTCCCCTCCATGATCGCCTCGGTGGGGATTCGCAGGGCCCTGCCGGCTTCATCCAGAACGACCTCGACATCGGCACTGTAGCCGGGCAGCATATGGCGGCAGTCCTCACGGCAGAGAAAATCGACCTCTACCTCGACGGTACGCGCCTGCTTCTCCACCTCCAGGACATAGGGCGCGATACGGCGCACCCTGCCCTCGAAGACCTGATCGGCCATCGCGTCCAGCGAGATCCCGGCCTTCATGCCGACCCGGATTCGCGGGGCATCGACCTCGTCGATCGGCGCGGAGACATACAGGCAGCTCACGTCCACCAGATCCACCGTCGGGGGCGTCGGGATGCCCACTGGAGACGGCGTCACGAACTCGCCGACCTCTCCGTTGACCTCAGCCACGATGCCTTCGAAGGGCGCGGTAAGGCGCGTCTTGTCCAGGGCGGCCTGCACGACGTGAATCCTGGCTTGACTCACCTCGGACTTGGCGTGCGCGGCATTGCAGGCCGCCCGCAACGCGCGCGCCTCGCCGTCGGCCTTGTCGACAGCCTCCTCGGAGGTCAACCTGTCCTTCATCAGGCGGTTCTGCCGGTCGGCCTCGCGGCTCGCCACCTCGGCCTTGATACAGGACTGCCTGGCCGTGGCTTCCGCCGCCCTGGCCTCGCTGGTGGCCAGCTCCAGTTCGGCGTTCTGGTCCTCGTGCCACAGTTCCACCAGCAACTGACCGGCCTTGACCTCGTCCCCCTCCTTGACGCTTAGCTTGTCGATCTGCCCGCCGATGGAGGGCGAGATACCGGCGCGGCGGCAGGCCTTGATCGTCCCGGCCCGCGTGTTGGTCACGGTGTCCTGGACCGTCCCGAAGCCTACCGTTTCCACGGTGACCTCGACGGGCTTGTCTCTACCGACCCAGAGGAACAACGCCACGCCTGCGATAAGGATCGACAGGATAATCGTTGGAATCTCGTATCTATGTATGCTTGGCATTGAATCCGCCGATCGTCATGCTGACTTCCGGGACCAAGGCTAACACGGCGACGTAGCCGACAATCGGATATCCCGTGGTGGCGTCCGAGGCTGCCGGAACAACCAGGATTGTAGCCATTCTGCCGACTCGCCGATCGACCAGGCGAGGATCCGAACCGTGATCCACTACCACGGGTATTTCGTATTTCAATGTGAGGGGCGTGCAGAGGCGATCGATCGCCGGAGAAAACTCAGTTTCACAATGGACCCGGAAATATGAAATGTCGCAATAGACTTTGTGCTTTCGGAGCGAGGCGGTTCGGCATGGCCCTGCTCGTCTTCGCCGGTTTCGCCTCGAGCACCGTACAGGCAGAGAGTCGGCATTTACTGTTCGACATCCTGCGCAACGGCAAACCGATTGGCGAGCACGAACTGATGATCGAGCGCATGGGCAGCGAGACGCACGTGGTCGCCCGCTCCGCCATCGACGTCACCCTGCTCGGCTTCCCGCTCTACCGCATGCGCTACGAGGCCCGGGAACGGTGGGATGAGCAGGGAATTCGGGACCTGACGGTAGAGGTGGACGACGACGGCCGGGAAACCAGGATCGTCGGTCAGCGGCGCGAGGACCGGTTTTTCTGGTCCGATCTCGACGGGCGGGAATACAGCGTGCCGATGCCGGTGTTCCCGACCAACCACTGGAATCCGAAGGTTCTCGAAACAGACCGTGTCCTCAACACGCTCACTGGACAGATGAATCGGGTTAGTATCGCAACTGACGACGACGCGATCGTTAGAAAGACCAGATCGAACGCCGATACGGAACTCGATGTGTACCGGTATGAGGGCGATCTGAACCTCCAATCGTGGTATGACACCAATGGGCTGTGGCACGGGCTACGATTCAAGGGCCGGGATGGTTCGGATATCGAGTATGTCTGCCGAAACTGCGCCGACCCCACCATCCTGTGAGTGACAGCTGGCGCTCTGCCTGGATCACGGGCGCGAGCCAGGGCATCGGCAGGGCATTGGCGATTGCGCTGGCCGACGCCGGTGTCCGAGTCGCGGCATCAGCCCGGAGTGCCGGAGAACTGTATCGACTCGAATCCGAGCATCCGCCGATCACCTCGCATCCCCTGGACGTCACCGATCCTGAGATGACGGCCGATGCGCTGGACACCATCGAATCCACCCAGGGCCATGTCGACCTGGCCGTGCTCGGTGCCGGAATCTACGAGCCGATTCCGGGAGGGATTGCAGAGCCTTCGGTCTTTCGGCGGCACATGGAGATTAACTATCTCGGCGTGGTGAATGTCCTCATGCCCCTCCTCGCGCGAATGAAGACCCGCGGCACCGGGCAGGTTGCGATCGTGGCGTCGGTGGCCGGTTACCGCGGCCTGCCCAAGGCCGCGGCCTACGGCCCGACCAAGGCGGCGCTGATCAACCTGGCGGAAATCCTGCGCACGGAGTTCTCGGGCAGCGGCGTCGACATCCGGCTGGTGAATCCCGGTTTCGTATCCACCCGTCTTACCGCCAAAAACGACTTTTCGATGCCGGCAATCATGACGCCCGAGCAGGCCGCATCCCGCATCATCCGGGGGCTCCAGGGTACCGGGTTCGAGATCGCTTTTCCGCGCCGTTTCGTGGCGTGGCTGAAGATCGCCCGCGTGCTGCCGTACCGGCTCTGGCTACCGCTGGCTCGGCGAATGGTCGGATGACCGCTCCGGATGACAGTGTGGCGCGAGCCTGCGCCGAATGGACCGCGGTGTTCACCCGACTTGGCACGGACGGTGTCCCGTCGCCCGCACGCCTGGAACAACTGACGACCGAAGACGTGCGCTTCCGCGACCCGTTCAACGATCTGCGTGGCAGGGAGTCCCTGCATGCACTACTGGTACACACGCTGAAGCAGATACAGGACCCACGCTTCGAGGTCAGGGATACCGCCATCTCCGGACGCACGGCCTACGTGAAATGGGAAATGACGGGTCGCATCTCCGTGATCGGAGACTGGAAGGTCACCGGGATGAGCGAGTTGCAGTTCGCCGCAGACGGCCGGCTGAGGGCGCATCTGGATTACTGGGATGCGGCCACCGGTTTCTACGCCCGTCTGCCCGTACTGGGCGCGATCATTCGTTTTGTCGCCTCGAAGGCCTCGCCACCGAAACAGTAACCGCCCCCGTCTGCAAGCAGAAGATAGAGACATCGTTCTCGACGGAATCATCCCGACGGTAGATCTGCCCCTGTTACCCATGGCAGAGAGATCGAAAAGTTGACAACCGATAGACCCATGAATCAGGAAAAACCCATGTCTCCGATAGACCGCCGATACCTTAAATCCAGGTCCGCCAGCGTAAAAGTTCGCTGCTTGCTGATGTCAGCAGCGCTGTATTTACTCGCTGGATGCGTCGGTGTTCCAGACGGTGTCGAACCGGTCGAGCGATTCGAGCCCAGTCGATATCTCGGCAAATGGTACGAAATCGCAAGGCTCGATCATTCCTTCGAACGGGGCCTGACTCAGGTGAGCGCGACCTACAGCAAGCGTGAAGACGGTGGTATCCGCGTGGTCAATGAAGGCTACTCCATGGAATCGGGGGAGTGGTCCCGGGCGGAGGGCAAGGCGTTCTTTGTTCAAGGAGACGAAAAGGGATTTCTGAAGGTTTCGTTCTTCGGCCCATTTTATGGATCCTACATCATTTTCGACCTGGATCCGGATTATCGCTACGCCATGGTTTCCGGCCCGAACAAGTCGTACCTCTGGCTACTCGCGCGCACCCCCACGATCGATAAGGCAATCATCGAACAATTCGTCCGCAAGGCGAAGAGGCTGGGTTTCGACACGGATCAGCTGATTTACGTCGATCAGGGCGGAACGGATGTTGACGTTCAGGGCTGAACGTTCATCGCAGTCTGCGGCTTGGTGAAGAACAGCGTCACCGTACCGATCTCCAGGCCAAGTTTGCTGACCCTGGCGCGGTTGATCAGGACACCATCGGCCTGGAGAAACATCCAGTCGTCGAACTTCACACGCATCGTGCCATCGCCTAGCTTGAGATCCATGGTGTAGCGCCAGTTGACGGCATTGCCGGCGGTGGCGCCGACGGCCTCCCCGACGACATCCGCGGCCGTGCCGCTATAGGTGTTGTCACCCGTGCGACGGATGCGCCACGTCCGCTCATCCACTTCGCCGTCGGCGAATCGAAAATCCTCTTCCAGCTCCAGCACGTCACCCTTGACGTTTCCCTGTATGTCGGCCTTGAACTGGCGCCGGACCTTACCGAACCGATCCTCGAACAGGCCCCAGGCCATGGTCGATCCGGCAAAGTACTCGAACAGATCCAGACTTGGTTCCTTTCCGACGAAGTCCTCGGTATTCATGGTTCCACATCCAGCCATTGTGAGGGTCGCGAGCATCAGATTCAGGGTCTTCATCACTGTTCAGCCTGTGTCGAAGGGGATATCTCGACGCCGCAACCTTGTCGAGATCAGGGACTGACGGTCGCGTGTCAAGGGAAGGCGGAACATCAGCGCGACCGCCGTCAGTTTGAGTACGCAGGCCGGCAGTGCATAGATCACTGCCAGTGCGGTGATCGCGGCGGGTGCTGCCACCGTGTCTTCGAGCCCCATGGCCCCGAGCAGCGGCAGTACGATCAGCGCGGCCAGGCCAAGCGCGAGTTTCGCGGACACATTCCACAGCGAGAACAAGGCCGCGGTGCGGTTTCGCCTGAAACGCAGCCGGTCCCAGTCCGCGACGTCGGCCTGGATCGCCGGCGGCAACGCGAGGTCGGCGCCGAGACACAGACCGGTCGTCACGCAGATCGCCGCGAATGCCTGCCACTGACCGGCCTCGAGAAAGGCAGCGAACGCGAACGCCGGACAGGCGATCATCATTCCGAGACTCCAGGCCCGATGCTTGTTGAGTCGGCGGCTCAGGACGAGCCACAGCGGAATACCGGCCACGGCGCTGCCGAAATACAGCGCCAACAGCAGGTTCCTGGTCTGGTCTTCGACCTGCAGGACGTGGGTGCAGTAGAGGGGGAAAAGCACAGCCGGAATCGCGCCAGCCAACCCGTTCAGGAACCAGGCAGCGAGCAGTCGCACGAACAGGCGGTTGCCGGCGAGGCCGCGCCAACCGGAAGGGGCCGGCTCACGTGGCGCAGGGGGCGGAAGGCGGCGCAACAGCAGGTAGAAGGCGGGTACGCCGAGTCCGACCGCAAGCCATGCGAGACCCGACAAGCTCTGACGCTCGTCGAGGCCCACGCCGCCCAGTATCGCCGGCAGCGAACCGGAGAGGAGAATACCGAACAACACCGCACCTTCCCGGGCCGTGGTGACGTGGGTGCGTTGGTGATAGCTGTCGGAAAGCCGTGATCCCCAGGTCAGGTAGGGAATCTGTATCAGCGTCCACCCCAGGTACAGAAGCGCACTACATCCCAGCAGCCAGGCCGCCCCCAGGACCGGCCCCGGATCGGACGGCGGGGACAGCAGCAGCACCAGGCCAGGCGCGCCGAGCAATGAACCCGTCAGAATAAGCCGGGTGAGCCTCTTACCGCCTTCACGGTCGGCCAGCCAGCCGACGATCGGGTCCGAGACCACGTCCAGCGCTCGTCCGGCAAACAGCAGTACCCCGGTCAGGGCGAGGCCCAGCCCGACGGTCTCGGCGTAGAACGTCGGCAACAGCGTGAACACCGGAATCGTGGGTATCGCCGTCACCAGTCCCGGAAGCGCGTAGAAAAGCAGATGGCTGCGGGGCAGCTTGTCGGAGGTGTGATTCATTGATCAAGCAATCCGGTTCGCAGGCCTTGGATAACGACAACGACATCCGCGCAGCCGGACATCGTCTCCACGACCGGGATCAACCGGCGTGCTCATTCAGCGGGGCGACGGAAACGGTATATGCCGACGTCGATGGCACCGTTGCGAAACCCGGTCTCGCAATAGCACAGGTAGTAACTCCACAGACGGAAGAACCGATCGTCGAAGTTGAACGAACGTATATCCAACCAGGACCGCTCAAAACGACTGCGCCACTGCGCCAGTGTCCGTGCGTAGGACAGACCGAAGGTTTCCGCGTGTTCGGGGACGAGTCCGGCCGCCCGCGCCCGCCGATCGAGATGACCGCGGGTCGGAAGCATGCCGCCGGGAAAGACGTGGCGCTGGATGAAGTCGGGGTTGTTCCGGTAGTTCTCGAATCCCGCTTCGTCGATGGTGATCACCTGCAGGACTGCCGCGGCTCCCGGCTTCAGCCGTCGAAAGAGCGTACTGAAATAGTCCGGCCAGCGAGCCTCTCCCACCGCTTCGAGCATCTCGATCGATACCACGGCATCGTACTGCCCGGAACTGTCGCGATAGTCAGTCAGGCTCGCGCCGGCCTGTGCGTCCAGCCCCTCTGTCCGCATACGTCCGTTGGCGTAATCGAGCTGCTCCCGGCTCAGCGTCAAGCCGTCGACCTCACAACCGAGGCGGGCGGCATGCGCCATGAACCCACCCCATCCGCAGCCGATCTCGAGCACCTTTTTCCCCGAACCGATTCCGGCGATGTCGAGAATTCGCCGATACTTCCGCTGCTGCGCCTCTTCGAGCGGGATATCGTCGCTCTCGTAGAGCGCCGATGAATAGGTCATACTCGAATCGAGCCATTTTGTGTAGAAATCATTCCCCAGATCGTAATGAAAAGAAATGTTTCGCCTGGCTCCGCGGCGCGAGTTGTCACGCAGCCGATGAAAAAGACGATTGACGAGACGGGCCGGCGCCGTACCGTTCAAAAGTGTTTTCAGGCCGTCCAGATTGGCCATGACGAGCTGCATCATTCCCGTCAGATCCGGCGTATCCCAGTCTCCGTCGATGTAACTCTCGGCGAATCCGAGATCACCGCCGGTGAGGAGTCTCCGAAACGCCTTGTAATACAGGATATCGATCTCCGCCACCGGGCCCGCCTCCCGGCCCTCGAAATGGCGGGATTGACCGTCAGGCAGGCGAACCGTCAGTACGCCGCACCGAAGATGCCGCCAGACATGCATCAACACCTCCATCGAGGCGCGATCGGACCATCCGGCGCCAACGATCCGGGGGGTCTGGTAGGGTGACGGCAGGCGGTCGAGAACAACACTGTTTTCTGTCTTCATGGCCGGGAGTTCCTTTCGATGAGGCTTACCCCGTGGGCGGGGCCTGGGGTACGGTCAAAAACGGGGAGTCGCTTGAGCCAAAGCTTCAGGGCCTCCCAGTGAATCGCCGAGATCACCTTTAAGGTGAGCAACGGGATCGAGAGTGCGGCGCGTAACAGGGCCGCGTCCGTGAGTTCGCTGCGTCGTCCAACCACCCAGGCGTCCAGGATCGGTTTGCCCCGGTGCGTCTGGTGGATGAACAGCGCCAGCCGCTCACCGGGCGGCTGCAGGTGGAAACGGTAGCGACAGTCCATGGGCAGGAAGGGAGAGACAAAAAATCGCTTGTCACAGGCCTGTCGAATTGCCGCCCGTTCGTGTTTCTCCTCCACTGGAATGACGTAGCTGTGCCGCTCGCCGTGGGTGTTGTTGACCTCGTAGATCACCGCGCCCAGGGTTCCGTCCACCCGATAGCAGTAGTAGACGCTGAGTGGGTTGAATACGTAACCCAGAACCCTTGGATAGCAAAGCAGTCGCACGGGTCCGGAGGCATCATCGATTCCCGCCTGAGCCAGCCTGCCGCGCACGTAGTCGCGCAGGTCCCCTCCCGTGCCGTCCCCGTAGTCCCGGTCCATCAAGGAGAACAGGGCAAACCGGTTGTGACCGAACAACCTGAGGCGCTTATCGAGCCGATCGGGTTCGTCGAGGTCCACCATCAGGGAAAACACCCGGTATTCGAGCCGGTGCCTGACCGGCCTGTGGCGCTGATGCACGACCTTGCCTGTATAGAGGGCCGAGGCAGTCACGCCGCGACCCTGACGCGCGAGCCGACAGCGCGCTCATGGCAGGTGATACGGGAATGGGGATTCTCCAGATCCCAGGGTCTCTCTAGCCCGCCGAGCTGCTCTGCGACCGCCAGCCCGGCCTGAAGGCCATCCTCGTGAAACCCGTGACCGAAATGTGCGCCGCAGAACCAGGTCCGTCTGTTGCCCTGAATGTTCCACAGCATTCGCTGCGCGCGAACGGCATCCAGGTCGAACCCCGGATGCTCGTACATGAAACTGCGCAGGACGTGACCCTGGCCGGGTGGGGTCAGGGGATTCAGGGTGACAATCAGCGGCTTCGTCGTCTTTAATCCCTGAAGCTGGTTCATCCAGTAGCTCACCGAGACCTGCTGCTCGGAACCGCGCCCGTTGCTGAGAAAATTCCAGCTCGCCCATGCCCGGCGTGACCGCGGCATCAGCGACGTGTCCGTGTGCAGAATGGCCAGGTTTCGCTGATAGCCAAATCTGCCCAGCAGGCGTCTCTCCGCGGAATCCGGATCGGCGAGCATCGACAGCGCCTGGTCCGCATGGGCGGCAATGACGACATGATCGAAACGTCGCGCATTGCCCTGACGATCCTCGACGAATACATGGTCCGGGTACCGGCGCACCGCGGTCACGGCCGTATTCAACAGGATCCTGTCCCTGTAGGGTTCGATCAAACGCCTGACGTACTCGTGGCTGCCACCGACCACCGTACGCCACTCGGGACGATCGTTCAGCTGCAGCAACCCGTGGTTGTCACAGAAGCGCACGAAAGCTGCGAGCGGATAGTCCAGCATTCGATCGGCGGGTGTCGACCAGATCGCCGCCCCCATGGGCAGCAGATGATCGCGCACGAAGGGCTGGCTGTATCCCCTGCGCTCCAGAAACTCACCCAGCGTCATCTCCTCCGATCCCGCATCCGCCAGATCGACAGGAGCCTCCCGGTAGAAGCGCAGGATATCGCGAACCATTCGCCAGAGCCTCGGGCGAAAGAGGTTACGACGCTGGGCGATCAGACCGGAGAGGCTCACGCCGGAATACTCGAACCGGCCGCCATCCAGCGAGGCGCCGAACGACATATCGGTCGTCCGGGTTTCGACGCCAAGGTAGTCGAAAAGCTTTACGAGGTTGGGATAATTGCGCCCGTTGTAGACGATGAAGCCGGTATCGACCGCGACCGGGTGCTGGCCGTCTTCCACGATAACGGTATTCGTATGTCCGCCCGGACGATCGTCTTTTTCATAGACGGTGATTTCGTGTCTCGAGGCCAGCATCCAGGCGGCAGCCATACCCGAGATGCCGCTGCCGACGACGGCGATTCGAAGTCGCCCGTTGCTGTTGACATGGTCATTCATAGCGCTATTGAGTCTGTTTGCATCGAGTTGTCCTGATTACGTGCGGTAACACCGCGCGGATCAATGCATTGGAGATAATTTCTGACTGTGATCCGAATCATCGCTGTCGCCGTAGAGACTGTATCCAACGCAGCTCTGGAGTTAACATGCTGGCGGTGACCACGCTAGAATCCACCCCGCAAGATACTATCGCGCCAGCCGAACTGCTCGCTTCCCAGTCGGTCGAGTGGCTTGTCTGCGTCGCGAATGATCGCGACCGCCACGCCTTCGAGAAGCTCTACGTGCACTTCGCGCCCAAGGTAAAGAGTTATCTGCAGCGCCAGGGCGCAGATCCCGCAACAGCGGATGACCTGGCCCAGGAAACCATGTCGCAGGTGTGGCGAAAGGCCAGACAGTACGAGGCGTCGCGCGCTGCACCAGGAGCATGGATATTCCGCATCGCGAGAAACCTGCGTATCGACCGCCTGCGACGGCAGCGGTTTCACGAGGTAGATCTCACGGAGACCGCTGAAATAGCCGACGACGGCATGGACAGTCACACCAGATCAACGGATCGGATCGACGCATCGCGACTGCCAGCCATGGTGCGGGAACTGCCTGCAGAGCAGCTCGAAGTCATTCAACTGGCCTATTTCGAGGGAATGACCCAGTCGGAGATAGGGAAGCGGCTGAATCTGCCGCTGGGAACGGTAAAGTCACGCATGCGGCTCGCGTTTGGCAAGCTGCGGGCAGCGATCGGAGAGCAGTCATGAGTATTCGTCATCATCCTGATGAGTCCACGTTGATGGCCTATTCTGCCGGCGCGTTGACCGAGGGATTCAACCTGGTTGTTGCGGCTCACCTGAATTCCTGTCCGCAGTGCCGGCAGAAGGTAGCCGAAGCCGAGGCACTCGGCGGCGAACTACTCGGCGAACTGCCGGCTGCGCAGATGTCCGCAGACGGCTTGGACCGGGTCTGGGACCTGATCGATCAGGAACCGGCCGACTCGGATGCTGTCGCGCTCCCTTCGGCGGCACGCGAAGAAAGCAGCGATGACCTGCCCGGTGTACTCAAGGCATACCTGCCACAGGGGCTTTCCGGTGTACACTGGCGTACCGTTGTACCAGGCATACGGCAATACGTGTTCAGGGATATCGACAGTGGATCCGGGACGGTTCGTCTGCTTTCGATTGCGCCCGGCACCTCCATCCCGCGGCATACCCACTGCGGTTCCGAGCTGACGCTGGTGCTCAGGGGTTCCTACGGTGACGAGATCGGGCGCTTTCGATCCGGCGACATGGCGGACCTTGACGACTCGGTCAAACACCAGCCGGTGGCGGATACCGAAGAGGTCTGTATCTGCCTGATCGCGACCGATGACCGTCTGAAATTCTCGGACATGTTCAGCCGGTTGTTACAGCCGCTGGTCGGAATCTGACCACTCGGCCAACACCTGTTCACCTGTCCTCTCTCTACGCCCGGGCACTTTAATCATTGCCCGGGCTTTCTTATCTGTCTTCGATCGACGACGCATTTCATGGTGAATCGCCTTGACGATCTGGCGAGAGGTATTGAAGTTGATTCGTTTGGGGACTGCTGCCCATGACCAGCACATCGACTGGACCTCTCAGGCGCCGAGATGGCAGTTCAGGCGCTGCGCCAGTCCCTGAAGACGGTTATGCCGTTGGCGGATGTCGCGCATATCATACGCCGCGAGTGCGCGATCATCGATCGCTTCTCGGATAAGGTCTCCGTGCTGGCCAAGTATTTGCAGTCGTTCTCGGCGTGTCGTCAATTGTGCAAGACGGCACAGCGCTTCGAGCAAGCTGACAACAACCGAGACCTCAGATTTGGCGTACTGGCGCAGCGGCGCAAATACGGCTTTCACGATGCCGTCGAAATTCGTGATGCGCATGAGCAGCCGCGCCTCGTCTTCATCGTCCATGAATACGCTGCCAGGCAGATCTCGATCGACAATCCAGGAGAGGGCCAGGCTGAACGAGTCGACACAGCTTATTGCAGTGCCCGGATCATTGATCCCCGGTGAAAGGGCACGTGCCGCGAGTTGATTCAGCTGGGTAATCGGATATTCCGGATCCTGCACCGAAGTCCTGACCGGTCCGGTGATCACGCGACGGTTGAGGTTCTCGAAATCCGCTTCAATATCGGCTGACGGGCAACCGAATACCTTGAAAACGCAGACACCTTTGACGAGAAAATCACCGGCCCTGGCTCGCACCTGCATCCGGCAATCATGTTCCACGCACCAATCGACCAATCCCCTGTAATCGATGGCTTGGACGTACCCCTGGCTATCTGAGGCGATAAGCTGTGGCCGGTGTCCGCTGGCGGTATGGCGCCATGCGGCGACGTCGCAGGATCTCCCGCACTGCGCGCTTTCGCTTGCCAGTTCAACGAGCGAGTTCTGTAGTCGCTTGCCGATGCGTTCGACGATCTCGTCGGCTTGCAGATCGGTTGCGGTGCGGTGAATGAAGCGTATGAAACCGACCAGCGCTAACAGGGCGAGTAGTAACGCCATCAATACCGTGACATTTGGTTTGTCAGTCTCGCTGTAACCGGTAAGTACGACCAGCGCATAGACGTAGGTACCGAGAAAAAGGCCAAGACTGACTTTACTGCTATCGTCCTCGAGGAACTGCCGAAGGACCTTGGGTCCGTACTGGCCCGATGTCAGTGTCAGCGCAACCATCGTTACCGAGAACGAAACACCGCCAACGCTGATAACGGAGCCGGCAATAACACTCAGTACCTGGCGTGCCGATTCGACCGGCATGGCCGACGTCAGCAGGTTCGTAGACAGGAAGGCGATGTGGCGCTCCAGCCAGAGCATCTGCAGGCCAAACGCAAAACCTGCAATACAGAAAGTGACAGGGATGAACCAGATGCTGGTGTCCAGTCGATTGCGCAGGTAGTCGAAATATTTATCCATGCGCCTATATTAGGCGATTGCCGGAGAATGGCATACCAGATTGCGCCGGATTTTCGTTCGTCATCAAGGCGCGACAACAGACGCATAGTCGAACTATGCAACGGTTGTCGCAACACAGAGGACGGACGAAAAGACAAGCAGGATGGTATGTCATTTGACAGAAATCGCCTTAGTGCAACTCGCATATTGCTGCCTGTCGCACCGCAGCGAATGGACTTACGCAGACCGGTTCGCCTTGTCGTGTGAGCGCTTGTCCGCGGGCGCTGAGTGTTTCGCATTATCCCCGATCACACGTGGTTGTTAGATGATTACGGTAATGTCAGACTTACGGCCAATACGCGCTGCACAGAGAACAAGTGAAACTGGAACTGGAAAAACAGGTGGACAAGCTGCGTGGGCCGTTTGCGTCCTTCGTTAAGGCGCAGACGACGGCGAGTACCTTTCTACTGCTTGCGCTGGTCGCTGCCCTGTTGATTGCCAACTCTCCCTATGCGTATGAAATGACAGCACTCCAGCACCTGTCTTTTCGCCTGGGTATCGGAGAACGGAGCTTCGAATGGTCGTTTTTACACCTGGTCAATGACGGACTGATCGCATTGTTTTTCTTCCTGATTGGTCTGGAGATTAAGCGAGAGCTTGTTGCCGGAGAGTTGCGGGATCTGGCGCGTGTCGGTCTGCTGCTGAGTGCCGCAATGGGTGGCATGGTCGTTCCGGCCGTGCTCTATCTGGCGATCAATGCAAATTTTGACGGCGGCATAGTAGATGGTTGGGGTATCCCGATGGCGACCGATACGGCCATCGCAATCGGTGTACTCGCGTCTCTGGGCACGCGGATATCCAGGAGCGTCGTGGCCTTTCTCGTCGGGGTCGCCATTCTCGACGATATCGGCGCGATTCTGGTGATTGCATTCGTCTATACAGAACAACTGTCCTGGAGCGCGATATCAATGGCAGGCCTGTTGATGCTGTGGCTTCTAATACTCAATCGGGCTGGATTTCGACATCCGTTTGTGTATGCTGTCGTCGGCGTGGGATTGTGGGTGGCGATCGTACAATCAGGCATTCATGCCAGCATCGCCGGCGTGGTCGTTGCTGCCACTGTCCCTGCGCGACCACGGATCGAACCGGCCACGCTGAAAGACGAGGTCAAGTCGGCGGTTTCAGACCTGGACCCGGCTGCCGACCACAAGGAAGTTCTGGCCGATCAGGAGTTTCACCAGCAGATCGTTGAGGTCGAAAAGCTCGCGCAAGAGGCGACCACGCCACTGCGACGGTGGGAGGAGAGTCTGGAACTCCCGGTCGTGTTGCTGGTGTTGCCCCTGTTCGCGTTTCTGAACGCCGGTGTATTGATCGACGCTTCCGCACTGAGCAGGCTGCTCGTCGAACCTGTTGCACTTGGCATCATTATCGGACTGCTATTTGGCAAGCCGATCGGCATCTTCGCCGGAGTCTGGCTGGGAATAAGGCTCGGTTTCGCGAAACGGCCTGATGAAATCAGTCAACGCAGTCTGCTCGGCGTGGGTCTTTTGTCCGGAGTCGGATTCACCATGTCAACCTTCATCGCTCACCTTGCGCTCGATTCGGGCAGTGCCATACTTGAATCGGCAAAATTGTCGATCGTCGTCGTCTCAGCGATCGCCGCTATCATCGGATATATCACGCTGCGCTTTTGGACGGATGAGCCCAGCAACTGACGCTCGATACCTGACAAGCTGCTACAAAGCCTACCTATGTTGACTGCTTCTGGTTTCGATATATGGATCAAGAATATGCCGAAGCCGAGCGGAAAAACCCTGCAATGAATACCGATTCGTTGGCTGACAGGCCGATCCTTGAAACAGGAAGAAACTGCTGGAAAGTCGAACACGCATCACGTCTCGCCATCCTGGTGGATGCCGCGGATTACTTTTCTGCATTCGCCGAGGCCTGCCGGGCCGCTGAGCGGCAGATTCTGATACTTGGGTGGGATTTCGATCGACACGAGCGGTTACAGCGTGTTGAGCCGAGTGATGAGTTTCCCGATGAGCTGGGCGCATTCCTCGTCGCATTGGTCAGGCGCAATCCGGAGCTGAACGTTTACCTTCTGTCCTGGGACTTCAACATGATCTATGCCGCGGAGCGCGAATTGCTGCCCGCGCTCAAGCTACGTTTACACGCGCCGCCTCGATTTCATTTCCGCCTCGATGGTCTGCACCCGAAGGGCGCATCACATCATCAGAAGGTAGTTGTCGTCGATGATCGGGTCGCGTTTGCCGGCGGCATCGATCTGTCCCGTTGGCGCTGGGATACACCGGAGCACAAGCCCGATGATCCACGCCGCATCGATCCCGATGGCAAGCCTTATCCGCCCTTTCACGACATGATGATGGTGGTCGAAGGAGACGCTGCTGCCCGCCTTGGGCAACTGGCACGAGAACGCTGGCGGCGTTCGCGCGGCTGGAAGATCAAGCCACCGGTCGACGTAGCGCGCTCACCATGGCCGGAGAGCGTCTCAAGCGGTCTGGATGCTGTTCGAGTTGCCATTGCCAGAACCGAACCTGCATACCGCGGACGCAAAGCGGTCGAGGAAGTGAGCATGCTTTATCTCGATGCCATAGCGGCGGCGCGAAAGACTATTTACATCGAGAATCAATACTTTACTGCCCAGACCCTGGCTGACGCCCTCATCGTGCGTCTGGCCGAAGAAGACGGTCCGCAGGTTATTCTGGTACTGCCGGAAAAAACGGGAGGCTGGCTTGAGCAGGTCACGATGGACGTGGTGCGAGGCCGTATCGTAAGTCGTCTACACGAAGCTGATCGGCATGATCGCCTGAGGATCTATTTCCCCTACCAACCTGGATTCGGTGACAACTGTATTAGCGTGCACGCAAAGTTGTTGGTAATCGATGACCGTCTGTTGCGCATCGGTTCGTCGAATACCAGTAATCGCTCCATGGGGCTGGATACCGAGTGTGACCTGGCAATTGAATCGAACAAGCCGGATGACGAGGTTGCCCGGTATATCGGGCACATACGTGCGACTCTGCTGGCCGAGCATCTGGGTTGTGATGCGCAGGATGTCATTCAGGCCATGCAAGCGCAGTCCGGACTGATACAGGCGGTCGAAAGCCTGCAAAGCGATCAGCGCAGCTTGCGGCCTCTGAATTGTGAGGTGGCGGCGGAGGTCGATGAGCTGGTACCGGATACCAGTCTTGTTGATCCGTCTGAACCATTCAGTCCGGACTATTTCGTCGAGGAATATGTACCAAAATCCCGCAGGCAGAAGGGGCGACGACGCCTGATTTTGTTCGTTGGTGGCGTTGGGATTTTATTGTTGCTGGCTGCTGCCTGGCGCTGGAGTCCTATGCATGAGTACTTGTCTCCAGAGCGGATCGGGCAGTACCTTGCGTCGATATCCTCGATTGAGGGCCGTGCTGTCGTTGCCATCGGCGGTTTCATTATCGCCAGCTTGTTGATGGTGCCGGTTACGCTGCTGGCAGTTATCGGGGGCCTGGTATTCGGCGGGTGGCAAGCTTTTTTATATGTCATGACAGGTGCCATGGCGGCTTCGGCTATTGGCTTCTTCGTCGGTCGGTTTCTCGGCAAAGGTGCGATCGAGCGCCTGAGCGGTTCACCGATTGAAAAGCTGAGCAAGCGTCTTGCAAAGCGCGGCACGGTGGCAGTTGCTGTCCTGCGCTTGGTCCCGGTGGCGCCCTTTGCCGTGTTCAATCTGGTCGCCGGGAGTTCTCATCTCGGTGCTCGACAGTTCCTCGTAGGCAGCCTGCTGGGTTTGACGCCTGGCCTTGGTACGATCACATTGTTTTCCAGCTCACTCTGGGAGGCGCTTACGGAACCATCGTGGATGAGCATTGCCATTGCGATTGGTGTGGGGGCAGTGCTTGTCGGCGCCGCCTGGCTGGCAAAGCGCTGGCTGCGCACGAGTTGAGCCTGTGTGATGCCGAGAGTAGCGACCTACAACACCCATGACTGCATAGGAATAGATGGCAAGTACTCACCAGAACGCATAGCCGATGTGATTATGGAGATGCGGGCTGACGTTGTTGCGCTGCAGGAAATCACCCTTGATCATGCGGGTGATCTCGCCGATCGTCTGAAAAAAACGACCGGGATGCTCACTGTAGACGGCACGATTTTCGGTCGTGGTTTGGGCCGTTATGGAAATGTTCTGCTGTCACGATACGCTATCCGTGAGCAGAGACTGCATGATCTGTCTTTCACTGGTTGTGAACCGCGAGGGGTGATCGATGCGATGCTTATGATCGACAGTTGTCCCCTTAGGGTGCTTGCCACTCATTTGGGTTTGACCACTCCAGAACGGAACGATCAACTCCGGAGACTCGCCGATCTGCTCGCCGATGACCTGCATCCTACGGTATTGCTGGGCGATTTCAATGTCTGGTGGAGCTCGCGTCCTTTTGTGAAACTTCGCAATCTTGGTTTCATACACACCAGGATACGCACTTTCCCAACCTGGCTTTTTCCAATGTTTCCGCTGGACCGGATTTTCGTTCGTACCCCAGCGGCGATTCTGTCCTGCTCGCGACATCATTCGTTCAACTCATGGATTGCATCGGATCATTTCCCGGTTGTTGTCGACATGGAAATTGCGTAGTGAACGATCTGTTGTCTGGGCCCGATATCCTGCTGGATAAAGCTTACCCGATTTGCATTTACAGAATTTTCGGCCACAAAAACCCTGTCTGCCTCTTGTACGCGGCATATTCCGGCAACGCCCCCTGGAGTTTACCCTCCTCTATTTTTGCGCGCGTAACCTGAATACCAAGTCCCAAGAGCATCAGCCAAAGTGCCACCGGAGTGCCTGCCAGCAGCGCAATTCCGGTCATGTGAATCAACTCAGACATGTAGAGTGGATGACGGATTCTGCTATACAGACCCGAGGTCACCAATTCCCTCACCTCTGCCATGAGGCTGAAGGAATGTCTTAGAGACCAAAGTGCGACAATGCTCAATGTCGCACCGATCAGTCCCAATGTCACACCGGAAATGAACAACGTTTCTGCGTACGCCGGATCGAAACGCGGTGCAGATTCGCGTACGGATGGTATTGACCAAAGCGTGAACATTACGACAGGAAACAGAATTGTGGCTAGTGGGAATGCGGTCTCCCAGAACCCCTTCGCTTTTTCCCTCGCCTGCTTGCGTATCAGGTAACTCATGAAAACCAGGGCGTCGAACAGAATCGCTACTATGTTGTATACGGTATAGCTGAGTATCTTTGTCAACCAATGCCGGACTTCCTCGTCAGAATACTGATTCAATATATGAATCGCCTGTAGTATTTTCCTGTAATTCGCCTCGATGAAGAGCGCGTCCACGAGAAAATAAATCTTTATCGTAATTACCGTGCCGAAAAAGAGCAGCGGAACAATCTCTCTCCTGATTTGTTCGTGAAAATGCACGGCAGTCTCCTCCTATGCGAATCGCATGCAAAGTTGATGTTTTACCAGCGGGATCAATGGGGTCAGACTCGATTGATAGATAGTGCTTTTCAGGCTTGGTGGGATAGGCATTGCAGGACAATGTTCGACCTGTTCAATCGAGTCTGACCCCATTGATCCCGTGTGTAACATTGAACCCGCTGATGGGGTCGTGTGCGCACGGTACTCCTGTCTACCTCGACACGCACCCTTTTCGAGATAATTGAGGGTCCGGATCGGCATCACCATCGCTGACCGGCCCTTGCGCATTGCTGAACGCGATCAGCGGCGCAGCAGGTATCGAAGCATCCGCTCACAGGCCGCTGCGCTTTCCTGTGAGCCAGGTCCGTAGCTGGATCAGGTCGGTGATCTCGACCACGGGTGGTTGCAGTTCCACTGGCCACGGCCTTGCGGCCCGATTGACCCAGATCGCGGTCAGTCCGATCCGCCTCGCGGCCTCGACATCCGTCCAGGGATCGTCACCGACGTGTAGAGTCGCTGCCGGTGCCGCATCCGCCAGCGCCATCGCCATCTCGAAAAGGGCCGGTTCCGGCTTAGCCGCTCCGACGTCTGCCGCGGTGAGGGAGTAGTGGAAAATCCCCCTCAGCGGCGTCTGTTCCGGGTCGGAATTGCCGTTTGTCACGGACACCAGGCAGTGCCATTGTCGCAGTGGCCTCAGGCCGGGAACGGCGTCGACGAACGGTTCGATGCGGTTGCGGTGAGCCATGAATACCGCCATGGCCTCGTCGGCGAGTGATTCGGCGTAACCGAATTCAGCCAGCAGTTCCCCCAGGGACGCACGCCTGACCGACGACACATCGTGCGCAATCTCCGGTTGCCGCCGCATCAGCTCACGGCGATGCGCCCGCATCGTCAGGACGTCATGGGACTCGATCACTCTCGGTGCGTTCCTGGACAGCCACGCATGCAGGGCCTGCTCTGCGGCCTCGATGACCGGCTTGCACGGCCAGACGGTCTCGTCGAGATCGATGGAAATGAGTCGAAAATTAGAAGGATTCATGTCAGTGAGCTATTTCGGCGCACAGCGCCACTTTTCACCTTTCCGTCCGACCGGTTCACAGCGATGTAGCAACCTCCGATACGCCGGCATGCGAACTTCCCTATCGGTTGCAGGATCCCGCTAACGATGTGCAGCACGCTGAAGCCGCTCAGAAACGCTGCGTCTCCTTTCACCCATGCCCGAAGCGGGAGACATGTTCTCCTATGACACCAAAGAAACAGAAGCAGCGTTGGGGTTCTCGCGGGATAACGTACCACTTGAGATGCTATCCTGCAGATACCGATTAGCGCTATATCAGATCGCAAGGCCAACCGGCACATTGTAGGTTATTCGGAAATCATGAAACTACTAGTTGGGCATCTCGCGGTTTTGGGATCAATGGGGTCAGACTCGATTGAACAGATCAAACATTGTCCTGCAATGCCTAACTCGCCAAGCCTGAAAAGCACGGCATCTATCAATCGAGTCTGACCCCATTGACCTTGAAACATACCCTGAACGAACCCGGTAACATAGAGTCAAACTCGAGGTTTTCCGTTGATTGTCGTCCAAGTATGAGTTTCCAGCTTCCCCTCACCCGCAGGACCCTCCTGCCCGCCATCATCCTGTTCATCGCCCTGGCTGTTTTCACGACCCTGAGGGTCACGCGTCCGGTGCAGGCACCGGTCGAGGCGCGGGAGCGTGTCTGGCGGGTAGAGGTGACCGAGGCGCGCCCTGCGTCGCTGGCTCCAGCGCTCACACTCTACGGCAGGGTCGAGACCCCGTCGTTGCTGAAGGCAGCCGCACCGGCCGAGGCGATCGTCGCCGAGGTCCTGGTCAGGGAGGGGGACCGCGTCGCGCAGGGCGACGACCTGATCGTCCTCGACGAGCGGGATTTCCTGCCGCGACTGGATCAGGCGAAAGCCGAGGTGAGTCTGCTCGAGGCCGAGATCGCCAGCGAGCGCGAGCGGTTCGAGTCGGACCAGCGCGCCCTTGCCCACGAGAAGGAGATCCTGGCGCTGGGCCGCACCAGCGTGGACCGCGCGCGCAGCCTCAAGGACCAGAAGCTCGGCTCGGCATCGAACGTCGACATCGCACGCCAGGAAGCCGCGCGGTACGCCCTGGCGGTATCGGAACGGGAATACCGCATCCGCAACCACGAAGCCATGGTACGGCAACTGGAGGCCCGCCTGTTCAAGGCGCAGGCCGTATTGTCCGACGCCGAACTCGATTACGAGCGAAGCCGTATCAAGGCTCCGTTCGCGGGTGTGGTGTCGAGCGTTGGCGTCGCCCCGGGCGACCGCGTCCAGCCCGCCCAGGTGATGCTGGAACTGTACGATCCACGCTCGCTCGAGGTCAGGGCACGCGTCCCGACACCCTACCGGGAGGAACTGCGCCGAGTTCTGTATGAAGGGCAACCGGTGACCGGGACCGTCGAGCGCGGCGGCGCTGCCGTGCGCCTCCGGCTTGACCGGATCAGCGGCAAGGCCGACCCGCGCGGAGTCGACGCGCTGTTCCGCATCGAAGAGGGCGCCGAACGGCTTCGGCTCGGCGAGATGGCGCAGTTCCGGCTGGCGCGCGCGCCGCGGGAGAACGCCATCGCCCTGCCCTGGGAGGCCCTTTACGGTAGCAACCGCATCTACCGCCTCGATACCGACGACCGCATGGAGGCCATCGAGGTCGAGATGCTCGGCAGTTTCTTCGATGAGGCGGGCGATGAGGAACTGCTGGTCTATGGGGACGCCCTGAACAAGGGCGACCGTATCGTCGTGACCCATCTGCCGAACGCCGTCACGGGTCTGCGCACCGAGGTGATCGAGTGACCGAGGGCCGGCGCGACCTGCTCGGCCGTTTCGCCCACCACCGGGTGGCGGCAAATCTCCTGATGTTCGTCATGCTGCTCACCGGGGGCTGGGCGCTGGAGCAGATGAACGTCCAGTTCTTTCCCAATTTCGAGCTGGACTTCGTGACCGTGCGCGTGGTGTGGACGGGCGCCAGCGCGGAGGACATCGAGGACGGGATCACCGTTCCGCTGGAACAGCGCCTGAAGAACGTCGACAACCTCCACCGCCTCACCTCCACCTCGTCGCTTGGCGTGTCCGCCATCACCCTGGAGTTCAAGGACGGGACGGACCCGCTGATGGCGGTGGAACAGGTCCGCCGACTGGTCGACGAATTCCGTAACCTGCCGCAGGAAGCCGAGCGGCCGGTGGTCACCCAGATCGTGCGGTACGAACCGGTTGCGCACCTGCTGGTGACCGGGGCCGGGGCCGAAGAACTCCGCGAGCAGGTGCGGCGTTTCGAGACCGAGCTGCTCGCCCGGGGCATCGACAAGGTGGACATTCGCGGCCTGGCCGAACAGGAGATCGCAATCGAGATCGACAGCGCGACGCTGGACGATCTGCGGCTCAGCCTGGACGAGGTCGGAACGCGGGTCGCCGCGCTCAGCCGGGACCTGCCCGCCGGTATCTTCGGCGAGGCGGACGGCTCGCGTGAGCTGCGCAGCCTCGATCAGCGGCGCGACGCACCCGGTTACGCCGCACTGAGCGTGTTGAGCGACGACTTCAGCCGTATCGACCTCGGCGCCGTGGCACGGATCCAGCGCCAGGACCGGGATGGTCAGGTGACGCTGAGTGTGGCCGGCAAACCGGCGGTGGTGCTGTCGCTGCAGCGCGCGGAGAACGGCGACTCGCTCAAATCGGCGCGCATCCTGAACGAGTGGCTGGCGGAGACCCGCCCGCAGCTGCCACCCTCGATCTCACTGACGGTCTACGACGAGTCCTGGCAACTGATCCGGGACCGGATCATGCTCCTGCTCAAGAACGGGGGCGGCGGCCTCGCCCTGGTGATCGCCACGCTGTATCTGTTCCTGAGCGGGCGCGTCGCCTTCTGGGTGGCAGTGGGCATCCCGGTCTCCTTCATGGCCACGTTGTTCGTCCTCTACCTGGCCGGCGGGAGTGTCAACATGATCAGCCTGTTCGCGCTGATCATGGCGCTCGGCATCATCGTCGACGACGCGATCGTCGTCGGCGAGGATGCCCTGGCCCACTACCAGATGGGCGAGCCCCCCCTGCTCGCCGCCGAGGGCGGCGCCCGGCGGATGCTCGCGCCGGTCATCGCCTCGTCGCTCACCACGATCGCGGCCTTCCTGCCGCTGATGCTCATCGGCGGCATCATCGGCAAACTGCTCTTCACGATCCCCCTGGTGATCGTCAGCGTCATCATCGCCTCCCTGATCGAGAGCTTTCTGGTCCTGCCGGGGCATCTGCGAGGCGCCTTCGTGCACATGCACGTGGCCTCGCCGCGTTCGGTCCGCGCACGACTGGACGCGCGCTTCGAAAACTTCCGCGAACGGGTGTTCCGTCCGCTGGTCACCCGAGCGGTACGATACCGCGCAACAACGATCAGCGCGGCCCTGGCCCTGCTGGTCGTCGGGGTGGGGCTGCTCGCCGGCGGGAGGCTGAACTTCACCTTCTTCCCGACCCCCGAGGCACAGATCATCCACGCCAACGCCACCTTCGTGGCCGGCACTTCGCGGGCAACGGTGAGCGCGTTTCTCACCCACCTCGAATCGACCCTGCGGGAAACCGAGTCCGACCTCGGCGAAGGCCGCCTGATCAACGTCGCCATCGCGCACCTCGGCGAGACGCTGGTGCGCACCGGGCAGGGCTCAACCGCTGACCAGCTCGGCGCCATGGAGATCGAATTGATCGCACCCGACGAGCGTACGGTACGTAACGAGGCGTTCATCAAGGCGTGGCGCGAACGGATCACGATGCCGCCCGGAATGGAGAGCTTCGTCGTCACCTCACGGCGCGCCGGTCCGCCGGGGCGCGACCTCACCGTGCGCCTGACCGGTGAAGACGCGGCGGACCTCAAAGCGGCGGCGCTCGAACTGGGGGTCGCGCTGGAAGGCACCAACGGGGTCAGCGAGATCGAGGAGGACATGCCCTTCGGCCGCGAGCAACTCATCTATTCGCTCAGCCCGCAGGGTGAGGCACTGGGACTCACCGTCACCGAACTCGGCCGGCAGTTGCGCACCGCCTTCGACGGCCGGCTGGTGCAGATCTTCCAGGACGGACCGGACGAGATCGAGGTGCGCGTAAAGCTGCCACGAACCGAACGCGAGCACCTGAGCAGCCTGCAGCAGATCAACATCCGCACCCCGGACGGGGATTTCGTCCCCCTGCCGACGGTGGCACGCTGGCATGCGGAACGCGGATTCGAGGCGCTGCGCCACGCCGACGGGCAACTGGCCGTTCAGGTCACGGCCGATGTCGACCGCAACGTCACCAACGCCGACAATCTGGTCGCCACACTGGAGGAATCGGTGCTGCCGGATCTGGCGGGGCGTTTCCACGTCGCCTGGACCTTCGAGGGTCGTTCCGCGGACCAGCGTGAAACGCTCGCCGACATGAAGAAAGGAATGATGCTGGGACTGGTGCTGATCTACCTGGTGCTTGCCGCGGTCTTCGCCTCATACAGCCGCCCGCTGGTGGTGATGAGTGCAATCCCCTTCGGTCTGGTCGGTGCCCTGTTCGGCCACTGGATATTGGGGCTGGACCTGACGATCCTGTCGCTGTTCGGCCTGTTCGGCCTTTCGGGGATCGTCGTCAACGACTCGATCATCCTGGTCACATTCTACAACGGGCTCCGCGAACAGGGGATGGAGATCGACGCCGCGCTGGCCGAGGCCGCCTGCCAGCGTCTGCGCGCCGTCCTGCTGACCTCGCTGACGACCATCGCCGGCCTCTCGCCCCTGCTCTTCGAGACATCGCTGCAGGCACAGTTCCTCATCCCGATGGCGACCTCCATCGCCTTCGGTCTGGCCGGATCGACCTTTCTGGTCCTGCTGGTGGTGCCCGCGCTGCTGGCTGTTTCGGAGCGCGCAAGGGGAAGAATATCCCCGGGGTTCAACGCGCTCAGCGCCCGCCCCTCGGCGAGTGAATCCGGCGCGGGAACCGGAGAGAACTGACCGGATGGCCGCCGCCTCGGGGACTCTCCGGGGAATGGGTTCCGGCCACCGACAATGGCAACCGTCCGCGTCGGGTTACGCTGCGCTAACCCGACCTACAAAGAATGAGGTGGCCTTCGGAAATGTGGCTACAGCCCCACGATCTCCGCGTGGGCACCCTGATCCCTGACGCGTTGCAGAATCTTTTTCGACGAATTTTCATCGGGGTCATACTCGACGATCGTCAGATGCGGTGTCTTCTCGGGATTGTGGACACTGACCACACCGTCAAGCGCCCTCAGGCTCTCCTTGATGGTCTCGCGTTGCTCGGCGTTGAGATCCTCATCGATGTGCAGGGTGACGTCTACCAGTTTGATATTCATGTAAGACCTCCGTATTCAAACGACCGGAAATCCGTGCCGGTACCGCTACTACGGCACGCGAAAAATTTCTACATCCCAGTTTCATGGTAGCCGCGCAGGTTGCCGGCACATATTGATCCAGATCAGGAAAGCGCGGAAAAAACCTGTGAAATTTTCCCGTAGACCGGATTACGAGCGCCACCGAACGTCGTTGTTCTGTCGGAACCCAGCCGCGCCGTAGTCCGCCCCCCCTCCCCGGTGGCAGCGCTGCCGGGTTACGCCGCGTAATCCCGTACCTGCCTGGATCTCGAATTACGTTAAAATTCAGGGTTTGTTTCAGCCGAGGCCATGCCATGGAAATCGGACCCCGCGAGATCGTCACGCCCTTTCGCCCCATCCCCCTGGACGTGCCCGAAGGCATGGCGCCCAACGAGTTTTTCAACAGCACGGAGAACCTCAACGACCTGGTCCACAACAACGGCCTGCTGGTCAATCCCGAAAACCTGCTCCTTTATCGAAAGGCCCTGGGTCACAGCAACACCTTCGACGCCTCGATCATCTACAACACGTCGAAGACCATCCTGGATCCGCTGGGCAGGCCGGTGCGCCGTACCCAGGTCCCGGACGGAGTCAAACATGTATGGAACCGGATGAACCAGATCCTGATCGAGTACATGATCGAGCGGTATCCGGACCCGGAAACCGCGCTGGTGCTGGCCGGCGAGGCCAGCCTGGACGCGACCTGGCCGCTTACCTCACCGGGCGTGCCGAGCATTCGCATGCTGCACAATCACTTCATGGTGTTCCCGATGGCGGACCTCCGTGCCGCCGCACCCGCCGATCCGGTAAACCCCAACCTCACCGACGGTGGTCAACACAGCCTGTTCCAGGCCTACATGCACGAGGTCTACCGGGAATTCTTCGACCGGGCACTGGACCTAAAGATCCTGGCTCCCGCCGTCTCGACCGCTTCCCGGCTCGATCTGACCGGCTATCCCCAGGGCCTGCCGAGCTGGGAGATCCAGGGGGGTATCGAGACACTGCGCGACATCCGCTTCTGGAAGGAGTACGACGCGATCCTCCAGGGATTCATCGACTTCTACCGCACCTTCTTCGCCCAGGTCTCGAGCCGCAACGCACCGATGCCGGACGGCATCTACTTCCCGGAAGACGTGGAAAACGTCCTGCTGTTCGACAACGGCTTCCTGATGACGGCGAAAAAGGTACGCGACCGCTGCATCGGCGACGCGAGATACGCCAACTCCATTCGCTGGAAACCGGCGTTCAAGCAACTGATCTACCGCAACGAAGCCGGCAGCCTGGTGGTTACCATTAGCCAGAACTCCATCGGCAACGCCATTACCGAACTGCTCGGCGTCGTGGTCCGGCGCGTACCCGATCGGGATGGCTACGAACGCGCGGAACCCAGGCTGGTCGAGCAACTCCTGGAGGTCAGGGAAAGGCTGGTCGCCGCGGACCTCGGTGACGGCATCGAAACCCCGTGGTGGCCCGGATCAATGGGGTCAGACTCGATTGAACAGGTCGAACATTGTCCTACATGCCTATCCCACCAAGCCTGAAAAGCACAGCATCTATCAATCGAGTCTGACCCCATTGATCGCACTTGTATTTCTCCCCCTCGCCGCTATAGAATGATAGTCAACAATGTCGATACGATTTCCGAATCGGAAATCTTCGCGGAAACCACCGGGGGAGAATCATGAACAGGCGCACTGCGGGCAAGTTCCCGCTTCAGGTTCTGATCCTGCTGGCCATGACGCTGCCCGGTGCAGGTTCCGCAGCACAAGAGAGTTCGGCATATATACAGTCCCTCTCGGGTGTCTGCACATACAACCTGGGTGAGACGGTCGAGACCCTGACGCTGGGGACGCCGCTTGCGCAGGGTGACCTGGTGACCTGCACCGAAGGCGGAAGCGCGACTGTCGTCTACAACAATGGCTGCACCGTAGAGATGCCCGCTGAATCACAACTGCCGATCGGCTCGGGCGACCAACCCTGTGAGGTCCTTGCAGCCGCTCTGCTGGCTCCAGGCGCGGCCGGCGCCAGCGTGCTGGCGGGCAACACGGGTTTGATCGTCCTCGGCTCACTCGGCGCCGCAGCAGCCGTTGGCGGAATCGCCTACGCGGTATCGCAATCCGGCGGAGACGACACCGTCCCCATGAGCGCCGAATAGAAAACCGCCTGGCCTCAGTGGAGGGTGTCGAAAAAAGCAAGTCCCCTCGCCCCGGCGGGGAGAGCGAAGCGAGGACCTGATCAGGGTGAGGGGTAAAACACTGGAATTCCTCATCTGACATCGCTAGAACCACCTGTCTCCCGGAAACGTCAAGCCACCCGCAAATCCAACAAGCCCGAACGGAAAAACCCCCTCGGATGGAACCCTCGGCGGAAGCCTCACCGCGACAAGACACCCTGTTCAGGCTGACCGCGCTGCTGCTCATCGTGGCACCGCTTTTTCGCGCCGGCAACCGCCCACTCCCGTTGATGCTGCTGGAGTTCTTTGCGCTGGCCGTCATCCTTCTCGCCTTCTGGAGTCCGACGCACGAACGCAGGTTATCGCCCGGCATCCGCTGGTCCCTGCTGGTGCTGTTTCTGTTTCCCCTGCTTTACCTGATCCCGCTACCCGAATTCCTGTGGCAGGCGCTGCCCGGAAGAGGCATCTATACGGACCTTCTAGCCGGCGCCGGTGGCGGCGACGGCGCGGGCTGGCGCCCGGCAAGTCTGGTCCCCATGAATACGGAAACCGCGTGGCTCGCACTGCTGCCCCCAATCGCCGTGTTCCTCGCGACGATGCGGTTCGACACCACGGCGCTCAAGTCCCTGGTACATCTGCTGTTCGCCGTTGCCGCGTTTCAGGCAGCCCTGGGGCTCATTCAGTTCGGCGCCGGACCGGACAGTGTGTTCTACCTCGGCAACCCCATGGGGGGCAACGCGACCGGCACCTACCCGAACCGCAACCATCTCGCGGGTTTGCTGGAAATGGTTTTCCCGATCAGTCTGGCACTCACCGTGGCAAGCGTGGGTCTGGGCGGCTCGCGAAACGCGCGTCGCGGCCGCTGGCGTCAGCGCCTGGATTTCTTTTCGACCGGCCGGGGACACCGGGCATTCGCCTACGGCGCGCTGACCCTGCTTTTTCTGCTGACGATCGTCTTTACGCGCTCACGCAGCGGCATCGTGCTGTCGATGCTGGGGATCTTCATCTCCATCTTTGCGTTTTCACGCCGACTGGGTGGAGACAATATTTACGGGACGGCGGGGACGGTCGTCGCCGCCAGCATCGGGCTCGCGGCGATTATCGGTCTGGCACCGGTCCTCGACCGCTTCTCCGCGATCGACACGGTCGAGAATGCCCGCATCCGGATCTTCGCGAGCAGCATCGACGGAATCGGCGAGTTCTTCCCCGTCGGCAGCGGCCCGGGCAACTACCCCGAGACCTACCCGCGCTTCGAGCCCCCCGCACTGGCTGGTGGCAAACTCGTCAACCACGCCCACAACGACTACCTGGAATGGCTGTTCGAGGGCGGATTGCTGGCCGGGGCCATTATCGCCGTTTTCATCGTGATCTACCTGCGCCAGTGGTCACAGGTCTGGACGCGAGGCGCGTGGGGCACATTCCGGTTCATCCAGGTCGGCGCAGGCATCGGTATCCTGCTGATGCTCCTGCACGGCCTCACCGACTTCAACCAGCGCATCCCCGCCAACATGATCTATCTCGCCTTCCTCTCGGCGCTATTCCTCAGCCCCGAGAAGGACAAGGGCCGGATCAAACAAAAGAAGCACCACCATCACCACACACACCACGCCCAAAGTCCCACCCCGCAAGAGTCCCCGGCCACACCCCCGCCGGCAGACGCAAACATCCGTAATCCATTTATGGATTGAGGCGTGTTGACACCCTCTCACCGGGAGACGGTAGTGGTGAAGGAAGCGCCGCAACTCGAGTGAGCGCAGCGTAACCCGATTACTCCGAAAATGCCCTCTCCATCCGCACGCGCCGACCCTTCCTCCGAATCACCTTCGCCACCCGCCAGGCCCGCATCAAGGTGAGGAAATATAGTGCGAACAGACCCATGAAGCC
>JAJDOJ010000034.1 GCA_022340215.1 Gammaproteobacteria bacterium | reverse complement strand
GGGGCCCGGCTTTCCTTTCAGTTCCGTGACCAAGACGAAGGAGTACGACTTCAACGCCGACGTCAGCGTCCTGCAGGGCAACACCCAGGGCCTGGAGAACACGATCAACAACGCGAACCAGTCGGCGTTCTTCAAGAACCCCAGCGTCTACTCCGATCCGTCGCAGTACGCCGACAACACGTCGAACATCGACATCCGCTTCTAAGGCTCCACCAGCCGGAAGAAGGAACGAGGCGGGGCCCGAACGGGCCCCGTTTTTTTTCGGATTGTCGAAGCCATCCCGTAGGGTGGACAAGCGTCGTGCAGCGCAGTCCACCAACGAAGCGACGTCAAATGGTGGACTGCGCTGCGCTTGTCCACCCTACCCGTTCATCGGCCCTGCTGCTCGACAAAGCCGGAAACAGATTCGAGATACCGACGATAGTCCTGCAGGCAGGTTTTGAATGTGTCGCGATAGGTCAGTCTTGTCGACCTCCCTTCGCCGGTCGACAGTTCGCTGATGATATGCTCGTTGACGTCGATAGCACGCATGACGATACGTTCCAGGATTCTCTCCACTGCCGCCAGCTTAGGCGATTTCTGTCAAATGACATACCATCCTGCTTGTCTTTTCGTCCGTCCTCTGTGTTGCGACAACCGTTGCATAGTGCGACTATGCGCCGGTTGTCGCGCCTGGATGACGGACGAAAATCCGGCGCGATCTGGTATGCCATTTTCCGGCAATCGCCTTAAGATCGTCGGCCACGAGCGAGTCCGGAGTCTCGTCCTTGAATCGCAGCAATCGCTCGAGATCTTCTGCAACGAGCTGCAGTTTGCGCTGTACGAACTCACGGCGAATCATGGAGCAGCCCCTTGATCCTGGCCATCTTCTTCTCGAACAGCGTCTGTTCGAGGGCAAACAGATCGGCCGAGTCGACGAAATCCCTGTAGGCATAGGCCCTGTATTCACAAAAAAGATCAGGATCGCCATCCAGTAGCCGGCCCGACTGCATGATCTCATGGCGAAACAGGGGGTCAGCGTCTTCGATCCGTACCAGATCCAGATCGACGTCTCCGAATACCTCGGTACGTGTACTCGAATCGCTGAATGGTGCCGTCGCGTTCGAGTGCGCTCGGGGATTTCAGAGACAGAGCCTCGCGTAGCGTGGACAGGGCCGAATCGGCCTGAACGATCCGCTTGTTCAGAGTGTCCACTTCACCCCCGCTGCGCGCACCGCGTCGCGGAATTCTGCGTCGGTTGTGGCAAGGTCGACCAGATCGGCCTTGAACGGGACAAGGCTTTCTTCCAGGTTCTCGGCTACCGAAGAAAATACTTCAGGCGGTACGACAGTCCCGTGGCCGTCGAGGGCGATATCGATATCCGACCAGGTCCTGGCGTGCCCGGTTGCCCGCGAGCCAAAGAGCCAGGCGTCTATACCGGTTCCTGTCAACGTCGCCCGCACCAAACGGCGCGCCTCTCCCAGGGCCCACCGCGCTGGCGAAACACCGGCGGCCCAGCGTGCCTTTCCCCCTTCGAAGCGAAAAGGGAAGTCAATGTCATTCGACTCTCCGGATGTCATATACCCGTCACGGACAGGTTTTCACGAGAAAGTGTGTGTCATATTCGTTTTGTGGCAAGGCGCGATGACGCGTAATAGCCGCTCTATTGCAAGGAATCGCAACACCGCCACGGGACGAATAGGGCGTGCAATTGCCGGGAAAACCTGTCCGTGACGGGTATAATGCAACAACATGACGGTAATTCGCTGAATTATGTACCCGACCGCTCCGCTGAACCTGTAACACCCCGCACCGCCATCCACCCCATCCCCAGATACTCCTTCACCGCCAGCGTCGTCTGGTACATCGCCCCCACATCCGGCAGATAATCCAGCACCGTCCGCGCCGGGTCATAGATCGACCGCATATCCGTCGGTGCCGGCACGGCATCGATCCCCCGCGCACGAAACAGCTTCATCGCCCGCGGCATGTGCAGCGCCGAGGTGACCAGCAATACCCTGCCAATCCCTCGCTCCCGCAATATCTCCCCCGTGTACAGCGCATTCTCCGCCGTGTTCCGGCTCTGCGTCTCCATGACGATCGCTTCATCCGGCACCCCCAGCCGCAACAGCAACGCCTTCATGCCGACCGCCTCCGGTTCAACGGCCCCCAGCCACGCAATCCCGCCCCCGGAAGCGATCACTACAGGCGCCTTTCCTGACTCGAAAAGCGCGGCGGCGTGTAGCAGCCGGTCAAAGGATTCCGACACCTGCAGATCCACCCGAGGCGCCGCCGGGGCGGATACCATTCCACCCAGCACCACGATGGCATCGGCCGCCGGATAGGCTTCGATTTCAGGAGGCAGGTAACGCCACTCCAGCGTGGACCGCAACCAGTCCGAAAACACGGGCATCGAAGCCACCCAGATCAACCCCACCGCCCCCCACAGGAGCGCCCGTCCCGCGGTGCGAAACCGCGAAATCAACACCCCGGCAAGGATCACCATCCCCAGACCCAGCCCTAGCGGATACACAAACACCGGCAAGAATTTCGAAAGCCAGATTTCCATCTCCACTCCTTCCGGTTTTCCTCCCCCTGGCAGGGGGAGGCCAGGAGGGGGTCGAGACTATCACCAGGCACCGAGTCGATCCCAATGCCCCCATCCCGACCTTCGCCCCCTCATTAGAACGTTGAAGCAGAGTAGCAAGAGTAGTCCGGATGCAGCGATAGCGGAATCCGGGAAGGCAGGTGCGGTGGCTCGGACAGGAATCCTGGATTGCGTTACCACTCCATCCAGGCTACGAGTCTCTTTGCGACACCCCCTGGCAGGGGGAGGGGGAAAATTAACCAGCCCCCGACAAGCAGGCGGAATGTCGTAACGTCTGTATTGCACCATCCGTCGGTGACTGGAACAATTGTGCCGTGCGTGGATTCGATTGCGTTGAGTGGTGCTCCATTCGCCTCCTCGGCAGCCGCCGGAGAACCCGCATCGAGATAAACCCCCTCTAGCCCTCCGTCTCAACGCAAGATACTCCCTCTCCCTGTTAGAGGGTGTCGAAAATGTCTGGATTGTGCTTTCTGGCAAGGCAAGAACGCGCGCAGAAGCGCAGTTTACACGCAGTCAATGAGCATTCGAGCACGTTCTTAACGCCGCCAGGGAGTGCAGGACGGGCTTTTGCGACACCCTTTGTTTAGGGGTAGCCACTCCGTGGTTCGGTTCCCTGCTTCATGGTTGTACGGGAATTGTACGGGTGATGCCATCGCGACATGGGTCATAACAGGATTGTGTCATGCCAGATAAACTGAATCGCAGGGACGAACGCATCGATTTGCGCCTGAGCCGTTCCGCCAAGGTCATGCTGCAACGGGCCGCTGCCGTACGCCACAAGACCGTCAGCGAGTTTGTCGTCGAGAGCGGCCTGACAGCGGCGGCCGATACCCTGGCGGACCGACGGGAGTTCCTGCTCGACGAGGACCGGTGGCAAGCGTTCGTGGCCGCGTTGGACGGGGCGGAGAAACCCAGGCCCAACCTGGAGAAACTGCTCGGGAGCAAGAGCATTTTCGAATGAGCGCAGCCGGGCCGCACCGCCTGGCCATAGAAAAACTGAGCGCCGCGCATGATCTCGCCGGATTCGATTGTGGCGTAGATGCGCTCAACCGTTTCCTGCGGCGCTACGCAATTCAAAGTCAAAAGGCCAATAGCACCCAGACCTACGTCGCGTGCCAAAATGGGACTGCGGTCGGCTACTACAGCCTGACGGTGGGCGCGGTTGGTCACGCCGATGCGACGGAACGGGTCAGAAAATCCATGCCTCGCTACTCGATTCCGGTCCTGATACTGGCCCGTTTGGCGGTGGGGAAGGATCTGCAGGGACAGCGTTTCGGCCAGGGCCTGCTCAAAGACGCCCTGGTGCGGACCGCACGGGCCGTGGACATCGCCGGTGTCCGGGCGCTGCTGGTGCATGCCAAGGACGATCAGGCGCGCGCATTCTACGAGCGATTCGACTTCGAGCCCAGTCCAACGGACGCTTATCACCTGTTTTTGTTGGTGAAGGACATCGGGCGATCGATCGGGAAACAGGGCGGGAAATAGGGGACACGAACAACGGATAGACAGGACGGTGCCAACCACGGATGCCCTATTTAATCGGGTATTCGCTCCTGGATGCTGCCGAGAACTTCACTGCATGAGTTCGGCGTACACGGCGAGACGATCTTGGATTTCACGGGCGACTTTTTCGCGATAGGTTTGCGCCGTCAAATTTCGGTCGTCCGTGGCATTCATCGGCAAAATGGTCTCTGACTCAAGGAGAGGGATATTCGCG
>JAJDOJ010000033.1 GCA_022340215.1 Gammaproteobacteria bacterium | reverse complement strand
GGAGTCCATACCGAAACTCGGGTCGGGCAAGACGGATTTCGCTGCCGCCAAAGGCGCTGCCGAGGGTCTCGAATCCTCCTGACCGTCACACCGCAAAGCGGCCAACCACACGCTACATCGAACGCACCTCGATGGCGCTGGGGTGCCGGATTCGCATCCGGAGTTGACCCTTGCGCCGGTAGATCCACCCGCGCGCTTCGACCCAAACCCCATTCAAATCCGCCGGATCGAGTCCCTCGAAGAATTTCAGGTCGCGCTTGTCGATCCGCAGCGAGACCCCGCCGGGGAGGTCCAGCCAGATGTTGCTGCGCCCGACACCCACACGCTCGACCCTTCCCCCGATGAGGTGAAATCCGCTCGCCGAGTGGGACAGGCGGGTCGACTCGATCACCTGAAAGCGCGGATGGGACCACATGCCGCGGCCCCTGTCGCGCGCCCCGTCCTCGGTGCGAAAGTAACATTCACCGTTCCAGACGTTCGGAGGGACCGTGATCGCCGCACCCAGCCCGCGTTGAAGCATCAGGGCGGTCAGGCTGTTTCCGTCGGGAAGAAAGAGGTGCGCCAGGGTCCGGCCGTATCGATCCCGATGCTCCCTGCCGTAACGACCGAGGACGCGGTTCCCGCCAGACGCCAGCAGTTCCACCAGGGCACGGCGGGCCGCCCTGGCATAGGGATCGGAAGGTGACTCGTCGCGGGAGATTTCCGGCGTATTCAGCCCGATGAGACGCACCCTGCGGCCGTCCTGCAGCGTGACCGTGTCCCCATCGTTGACGTATCGAACCTTGGCGGTGAAATCCGTGCTATCGGCGGCGCACAATGCGGCCGACACGCCGGACGAGCATACGATACAGGCAAGAAAAAGGGCGCCCGCCAGCGCGGCCGCCCTCATCGAACCCACGCCCGCAGGTGTCCGGTCCGGATCTACCTGCCTCCGTATCGGCGGCGGAACTTGTCCACCTGACCGGCGCTGTCCAGGATTTTCTGCTTGCCGGTGAAGAAGGGATGGCAACTGGAACAGACGTCGATGTGCAGTTCCTCGCCACCGTAGGTGGAACGGGTCGAGAACGCGTTGCCACAGGCGCAGACGACCTTGACCTCTTCGTACTTCGGATGAATTTTCGGCTTCATGGTATGGGAACCCCGCCAGTTCAAGGCATTTGTCGCTCAGGAAAACGACGAAGTCTACTCCACAGGACCAGTCCCGGCAATTCCCTGCGGAGTCCTCAGCGTGGTAGACGTGGCTCCGGTTACGCCCGGCGCTGCATCTCCCAGCCCTGATGCCACGAACGGCGTTTGGGATATGATCCGCTCCTCGATACCGGACAGAATCACCATGAACAGCCCCGAACGTATCCGCGAAATCCCCTACAACTACACTTCGTTCTCCGACCGGGAGATCGTCATCCGCTTCCTGGGCGAGCAAGGATGGAGCCTGGTCGAGGCGTTGCGTGCGGAGCGGCGCACGGGCCGCTCCGCACGCATGCTGTTCGAGGTGCTCGGTGACTTGTGGGTCGTCAACCGAAACCCCTACATACAGGACGACTTGCTCGCCAGCGCTCGCCGGCGGACCTCCTGGACCGATGCGCTGCACCACCGTCTGAATCAGATATCCGAGCGGGCAAACGGTAACCAGAAGGCCCTGGATCTGGCGGATCACGCGCGCCGGGCAGTCAGGGACCTCGAACACTGGCTGATGCGACAGCAGGGGTTGCGGCGCAAGGCCCTGAAATTGCTCTCCCGGGTCACGCGTCGGGACAATATCCGCTTCGACGGGTTCGCCCGAGTCTCTCACGTCACGGACGCAACCGACTGGCGCGTCGAGTATCCCCTGGTGGTCATCGTACCGGACACCGAGGCCGAAGTTCGGGATATCGTCGCGGTGTGTATCGACCTGGGACTGACCATCATCCCCAGGGGAGGCGGCACGGGTTACAACGGCGGCGCGGTACCCCTGCATCCGGACTCGGCGGTGATCAACACCGAGAAGCTCGAGTCGCTCGGGGAGGTAGAGTCTCTCGCCATGGACGGCGTGGAGGGCCAGGTTCCCACCATCCGGGCCGGCGCGGGGGTGGTGACCGAGCGCGTAGCCGAGGCCGCGGCGCACTCCGGGTATGTGTTCGCGGTCGACCCGACCTCGCAGTCCGCCTCCACCATCGGCGGAAACGTGGCGATGAACGCGGGGGGGAAGAAGGCTGTGATGTGGGGAACCACGCTGGACAACCTGGTCTCCTGGCGGATGGTCGCGCCCGATGCGGACTGGCTGGAGGTCGAACGCCTCGACCACAACCTGGGCAAGGTGCACGACCTACCCCTTGCGCGATTCCGGGTATCGCGGTTCGGTCCCGACGGCAAGGCCCCGCGGGAGGAACCGGTCGTGCTCGAGATCCCCGCCGCGCAACTGCGCCGACCGGGGCTGGGCAAGGACGTCACCAACAAGGCTCTGGGGGGGCTGCCCGGGGTACAGAAGGAGGGCTGCGACGGCATCGTCACCTCGGCGCGGTTTGTCGTTCACCGCGCCCCGCAGCACATCAGAACGGTTTGCCTGGAGTTCTTCGACGCCGACCTGCGCCGTGCGACACCGGCCATCGTCGAAATAAAAGGCTTTCTCGACACCTTGCCGGAGGTGTCGCTATCCGGGCTGGAACACCTGGACGAGCGCTATCTCAAGGCGGTGAACTACTCCACCAAGGCGACCCGCCGCGAACTGCCCAAGATGATGCTGATGGCCGACGTCGCCGGCGACGACGCCGAGGCCGTGGCGAAGGCGGCCTCGGAGGTCGTCCGCAAGGCTGCCGAGCGGGGCGCGGAAGGCTTCGTCGCGGTCAGTCCCGAGGCGCGCAAGCGGTTCTGGGCCGACCGGACACGTACCGCGGCCATCGCGGCGCACACCAATGCCTTCAAGATCAACGAGGACGTCGTCATCCCCCTGGAGCGCCTCGGGGAATACACCCTCGCAGTCGAGCGCATCAACATCGAACAGTCGATCGGCAACAAGCTGCGCATCTGCGAGGCCTTCCTGGAATACCTGTCGGGGGACATGCCCGAGGTCCGGGCCGCGCCGGGGTTCACCGCCAGCGAGGAGCACGCCGAGATCGTGGCGGGCAAGGTCCGCATGGCCGCCGAGCACGTCGAGACCGTGCGCGAGCTGTGGCGGCAGATCTTTGAGCATCTCGACGCGCCCGCGGCGACATTCGAGTTGTCGCTCGGACCCGAGGCCGCCTCAAGAATCCGTGAAGGCGACACGCTGCTCGACCTGCTGCAGCGCCGCGACTACCGGATCTCGGTTCGTGCGTCGATCTCCGGGCCGCTGAAGGAGATCCTCGCGGGTCTCGACCTGCAGGCCGTGTGCGAGACACTGGAGGCGCTCCACGCGGACATCCGCTCCTCCAGGCTGTTCGTGGCCCTGCACATGCACGCCGGCGACGGCAACGTGCACACCAACATCCCGGTCAACTCCAACGACTACCGGATGTTGCGGGCGGCGGAACGCATCGTCGAGCGGATCATGGACATCGCCGTCTCGCTGGGCGGCGTGATCTCTGGCGAACACGGGATCGGCATCACCAAGATGCAGTTCATGGATGAAGCCACGATCGGCGAGTTCGCGACCTACAAGGCGCAGGTCGACCCGGGCGGGCGCTTCAATCGGGGCAAGCTGCTGCCCGGCTCCGGCATCGAGATGGCGTACACCCCATCGCTGCGCCTCGTCCAGCAGGAGGCGCTGATCCTGGAGGCCAGCGCCCTGCAGGCGCTCAATGACGAGATCAAGGATTGCCTGCGCTGCGGCAAGTGCAAGCCCGTATGCACCACCCACGTCCCGCGCGCCAACCTGCTGTATTCCCCGCGGAACAAGATCCTGGCCACGGGGCTCCTGATCGAGGCATTCCTCTATGAGGAACAGACCCGGCGCGGTATCGCCCTGCGTCACTTTGACGAGATGAACGACGTGGCGGACCATTGCACGGTATGCCACAAGTGCGAGCAGCCCTGCCCGGTGAATATCGATTTCGGCGACGTGACCGTGCACCTGCGCACACTGCTGAGGGACAGGGGGAAGAAACGCTTCAATGCGGGGACCTGGGCGTCGATGCAGTTTCTGAACGTCACCGACCCGGCCACCATCGCCGTGATGCGAGAGGTCATGATCCGCTGGGGTTACGCTGCCCAGCGCCTCGGCCACCGTGCCATGCGGCGATGGCTGACCCGCGAAGGCCCGCCGCCGGTCACGACCGGAAAGGCGCGGATGCACGAGCAGGTCGTCCATTTCCTCGACCGCCCGATGCCAGGCGGTCTGCGCACCGGAACCATGCGCAGTCTGCTGGGACTGCAGAACGCCGGTCATGTCCCGATCCTGCGTGATCCTGCGACCACCGATCCCGACAGCGAGGCCGTGTTCTATTTTCCCGGCTGCGGCTCGGAACGTCTGTTCAGCCAGATCGGCCTCGCCTCGCTGGCCATGCTCTATCACCAGGGGGTCCAGACCATACTGCCCCCGGGTTATCTTTGCTGTGGTTATCCCCAGACCGCGGGTGGAGACGCGGCGCGCGGAACGGCAATCTCGGTGGCCAACCGTGTGCTGTTCCATCGCATCGCCAATACCCTTAACCACCTCGACATCCGGACGGTGCTCGTGAGCTGCGGCACCTGCATGGACCAGCTCCTGCAATACGAGTTTCAGCGGATCTTTCCCGGTTGCCGCCTGCTCGACATCCACGAGTTTCTCATGGAGCGGGGCGTGCGTCCGGCCGGGGAAACCGGTGTCCGGTATCTGTACCACGCCCCCTGTCACGACCCGATGAAACACCACGACGGAACCCGGGTCGCCAGCGAGCTGATGGGGCGGGAAGTCGCGCACAACGACCGTTGCTGCGGCGAATCCGGCACCTTCGCGGTCGCCCGGCCCGACATCGCCACCCAGGTCAAGTTTCGAAAGCAGGAGGAGATCCTCCGGGGTGTAACCGAACTCGGGGCGGGGCAGGGCGAAGCGGTGAAGATTCTGACCTCCTGCCCCTCCTGCCACCAGGGTCTCAGCCGCTACACCGAACGCACCGGTGTCGAATCCGAATACATCGTCGTTGAGCTGGCACGCCGGAATCTGGGAAACGACTGGCAGCAGGCATTCATCGCCGAGACCGCCAACGGCGGCATCGAGCATGTCATGCTGTAACCCGGCAACGGTAGGATGGGGTGAGAAACGAACCGCCGTGAGCTAAGGCGATTTCTGTCAAATGACATACCATCCTGCTTGTCTTTTCGTCCGTCCTCTGTGTTGCGACAACACTGACATAGTTAGACTATGCGCCTGATGTCGCGCCTTGATGACGAACGAAAATCCGGCGCAATCTGGTATGCCATTTTCCGGCAATCGCCTAAGGCGCGTCCCGTTCAATATCGCCACAAGCCTGCGCGAGTTCAGCATGCGGGCCGCGGCGGCACCGGTGGTGACATGTCCCTAGCGTCGCTATACTCGGCGGTTAATCCTGGGTTTCACTGGTCTCCATGGCGCACTTCGACGTATCGACATTTCAGGGCCTGATCCTGGCGTTGCAATCCTTCTGGGCCCGCCGCGGTTGCGTCATCGTGCAGCCCTACGATATGGAGATGGGGGCCGGCACGTTTCATCCCGCCACATTCCTCAAGGCGATCGGTCCGGAGCCCTGGCGCACCGCGTATGTGCAACCTTCGAGAAGGCCGACCGACGGACGTTACGGCCAGAACCCGAATCGACTGCAGCATTACTACCAGTTTCAGGTGCTCCTCAAGCCCTCGCCGGACGACATCCAGGATCTCTATATCCAGTCCCTGCGCGAACTCGGGATCGACCCGCTCATCCATGACATCCGGTTCGTGGAGGACAACTGGGAATCCCCGACGCTCGGGGCATGGGGCCTGGGATGGGAGGTCTGGCTGAACGGCATGGAGGTCACGCAGTTCACCTATTTCCAGCAGGTCGGGGGACTGGAATGCCGACCAGTCAGCGGCGAGATCACCTACGGGCTCGAGCGCATCGCCATGTATCTGCAGGAGGTCGAGAGTGTCTATGACCTCACCTGGACACAGGGTCCGCAGGGCACCGTGACCTACGGGGACGTGTTTCGCCAGAACGAGGTCGAGCAGTCGACCTACAATTTCGAGAAGGCCGACGTGAATACGCTGTTCGCGGTATTCGAGGCCTGCGAGCGTGAAAGCCTGAACCTGATCGATTCGGGACTCGCCATACCGGCCTACGAACAGATGCTGCGCGCCTCGCATACCTTCAACCTGCTGGACGCGCGCCATGCCATTTCGGTCACCGAGCGCCAGCGCTTCATCCTGCGCGTGCGTACACTGGCCCGCAAGGTTGCGCAAAGCTACTACGACGCAAGGGAAAGCCTGGGCTTCCCCCTGTACCGGCCAGAACCCGATACGGAGGTGCGCAGTGCCGGAGCGTAGGGACCTGCTGGTCGAGATCGGCACGGAGGAACTCCCGCCGAAGGCGCTTCGTTCACTCTCCCGGGCCTTCGGAGTGAACCTCTCCGGCATGCTCAACGACCTGAACCTCGAGTTCGAGACCCATCGCGTCTTCGCGACACCGCGCCGGCTGTCGATCATCGTGCAAGGACTATCGACCCGACAGCCGGATCGCCTCAACGAACGCAAGGGGCCGTCGGTGAAGGCGGCATACGACGCGCAAGGAAATCCGACCCGGGCCGCGGAGGGGTTTGCCCGGTCCTGCGGTGTTTCGATCGCGGATCTGGAGACCCAGGAATCGGGAAAGGGGGCATGGCTGGTGCATCGCTCCCGGCAGGCCGGCGCGCCGTCGATCTCATTGATCCCGGACGCCGTACAAAAGGCGCTCGATGCCCTTCCCATTCCGAAACGCATGCGCTGGGGCTCCTCGGACGCGGAATTCGTGAGACCGGTCCACTGGGTGGTGCTGCTGTTCGGAGACGAGGTCGTGGACGCGGAGATCCTGGAGGTCCGGGCGGGCCGGTTTACACGTGGACACCGCTTTCACCATCCGGACCCGATCTCAGTCTCGGCCCCGGAGGACTATGCGTCCACCCTGCGCGAAACCGGATACGTCGAGCCCGATTACGATGCCCGGGTCGCCCGGATCCGCGAGCAGGCCGAAACTCTTACTGCGGGGCTCGGCGGACAGGCGCTGCTCGAAGACGACCTGATCGAGGAGATCGCGGCACTCGTGGAATTCCCGGTCGCGCTGAGCGGCGATTTCGACGCGCGCTTCCTGCGCGTTCCGCACGAGGCACTGATCACAACGATGCAGGGAAATCAGAAGTATCTGCCGGTCGTCGATCACGAGGGCCGGCTGATGCCCCACTTCATTGCGGTCTCGAACATCGACAGCCGGGAGATGGCGAGGGTCCGGGAGGGAAATGAACGCGTCATCCGGCCCCGCTTCGAGGACGCCGAGTTCTTCTGGAATCAGGACCGGAAGACCACGCTGGCCGAACGGCGAAAGGCCCTGGGAAATGTGGTCTTCCAGGAGAGGCTCGGGTCGCTGCTGGATAAATCCGCACGTCTCGAAGCACTGTGCACGCACATCGCATCGGCACTCGATTCCGACACGACCCACGCGGCACGCGCGGCACAGTTGTGCAAGTGCGACCTCATGACCGACATGGTCGTGGAGTTTCCGTCGCTGCAGGGGATCATGGGGCGCTACTACGCCGGTCACGACGGGGAGGCGGACGAGGTCGCCATCGCGCTGGACGAACAGTATCTGCCGCGCAAGGCCGGTGACGCCCTGCCCGAAACCGGCACGGGCCGGATACTCGCTCTGGCCGACCGGCTCGACACCCTGGTCGGCATCTTTGCCGCGGGTCTTCGGCCCACCGGACTGAAGGACCCCTTCGGTCTGCGCCGGGCGGCGCTCGGGGCGCTTCGGATCATCATCGAGGGGGGGCTGCCGCTGGACCTCCTCGACCTGCTGCGACAGGCTGCGAAGGGATTCACCCAGGTGCCCGGTGCGGACCAGGCCGCCGAGGATGTCTTCGAGTACGCTCTGGACCGGCTGCGCGCCTACTATCTCGATCGCGGCATCGCGCCGGACGTCATCGATGCGGTGCACGCAAGACGCCCGACGAGCCCCATGGAGTTCGACAACCGGGTGCGCGCGGTGGAAGCGTTTCGCCAGTTGCCTGAAGCCGACAGCTTGACCGCGGCCAACAAGCGCATCCGCAATATTCTCAGGCAGTCTGGCGGGACCGCGCCCGGTCAGGTGGACGAGAACCTGCTCGAACCGGGTGCGGAGACCCGGCTCTTCCGTTCCCTGGCCGACATCGCGAACGACGTGGAACCCCTGTTCGCACAGGACCGGTACCGGGAGGCCCTGACCCGGCTCGCGACGCTGCGTGAACCGATCGACGAATTCTTCGATGAGGTCATGGTGATGGCCGAGGACACCGGGCTGCGCAACAATCGTCTCGCCCTGCTGCACCGGCTTTCCGAACAGTTCCTGCGTGCGGCGGACCTCTCCCGTCTGCAGGGTGCCCCACAGCACGCCCACGCCACCAGGTCATGAAACTGGTCATCCTCGATCGCGACGGCGTGATCAACGAGGATTCCGACGAGTACATCAAGTCCAGATCGGAATGGATTCCGATTCCGGACAGCCTGAAGGCAATCTCGAGTCTCAACGCGGCCGGCTATCGTGTCGTCGTCGCAACGAACCAGTCCGGCATCGCGCGCGGCATGTTCGACGTCGACACGCTGCATGCGATGAACCGAAAGATGGCCTCCCTGTTGAGACGATTTGGCGGCTCGATCGATGGCGTCTTCTTCTGCCCTCATGGCCCCGAAGACCGATGCGACTGCCGGAAACCGCTGCCTGGACTGTTCCGACAGATCAGCCGCCGATACCAGATCTCGCTCAAGGGCGTCCCCGCCGTCGGCGACTCCGCCAGAGACCTGGTCGCCGCGCAGACCATGGGCGCAAGCCCGGTTCTGGTGCGCACCGGCATGGGTGAACGTACCCTCGCCGCGGGAGATGTACCGGACGAGGTCCCTGTCTATAACGATCTGGCCGAATTCGCGGAGTCCCTCTTGTCCGCGCACCGTCCATCATGAGCGGGATCGGCGCGAAGGGGGCATCCGGCATCGCACTAGCGCTGAGATCCCTGATCTTTTCGGTCTTCTTCCTTCTGACGCTCGTGTTCTATGTTGTAGTCATCGGCCCCTTTCTGCTGCCATTCGGTTTCGAGACCCGATACCGGGTCCTTTCGAGTTGGACGGATGTCAACGTCTGGTTCCTGAAGGTAACCTGCGGGATCAACTTCCGGGTCTCGGGTCTGCAGAACATACCGGCCGAGCCCTGCATCATCATGTCGAATCACCAGTCGACCTGGGAAACAATGGCCCTGCAGCAGTTTCTCCCGCCGGTGGTATGGGTCGTCAAACGGGAGTTGTTGTGGCTGCCCATCTTCGGCTGGGGACTCGCCATGATCGAGCCCATCGCGCTAAACCGGGGATCCGGCAGGTCGGCCGTCGAACAACTGGTCACCCAGGGGCGCGCCCGACTGGACGCCGGGCGCTGGATCATCATCTTTCCCGAAGGGACGCGTGTCGCGCCGGGCAACGATAAACGCTACAAGATGGGCGGGGCGATTCTGGCGAGCCGGAACGGCGTGCCGGTCCTTCCGATCGCCCACAACGCGGGCTATCTCTGGCCGCGCAGGCACTTCGTGAAGTACCCGGGCACCATCGATGTCAGGATCGGTGAGCCGATCTCCTCCGGCGGCAAGACACCGGAGGAGATCAACACGGAGCTCAAGGCCTGGATCGACCAGACCCGGGCAGAGATCGGCGAGCCCGAGGAGAAGTAGAAATATCGACGCCTGACAGTGTCAGGGGCAGGGGTTCGGGTACGCTTCGTGGATCGACTCGATGGCGGCCAGCACCTCGTCGCCCAGGCGGATCTCAGCGGCGTCGATGTTCTCCCCGAGCTGCTCGAGGCTGGTCGCCCCGATGATATTGCTGGTCAGAAACGGGCGGCTGTTGACGAACGCCAGGGCGAGGGCGGTGGGAGTCAGGCCATGCTCGGTCGCCAGCGCGGCATAACGCGCCGTCGCCTGGGTACCCCGAATGTTACTGTATCGATCGAAACGCTTGAACAGCGAAAGCCGCGCACCGCCCGGTCGTTTGTTACCCAGGTATTTCCCCGTCAGTACACCGAAGGCGAGCGGTGAATAGGCCAGCAGTCCAACCTGTTCCCGATGGGCGATTTCGGCCAGTCCGATCTCGTAGCTTCGGTTCAGCAGGTTGTACGGGTTCTGGATGCTGACGATCCTGGGGAATCCGCGACCTTCGACCAACGCGAGATACCGCATCACGCCCCAGGGGGTTTCGTTCGACACGCCGATGTGGCGAACCTTGCCCTGATCGACGAGCGCCGACAGCGCCGACAGCGTCTCCTCTATCTCGATAGCATCTTCGTCTTCCGCATGGACGTATCCGAGATTCCCGAAATAATTAGTCTGGCGATGCGGCCAATGGACCTGGTAAAGGTCGACATAGTCCGTGCGCAGGCGCCTCAGACTGTCTTCAAGCGCTGCGGTGATGTGCCTACGGTCCAGACGCGGTCCGCCTCGGAGATACCGCATGCTATCCGAGGGGCCCGCGACCTTGGTAGCGACCACGAGGTCGTCGCGGCGACCCCGCTTCTCCAGCCAGGAACCCAGGTAGGCCTCGGTTCGTCCCTGCGTTGCCTTCTTGGGCGGTACAGGGTACATCTCCGCGGTGTCGATGAAATTGATCCCCCGATCGACTGCAAGCGAGAGCTGCTGGTGCGCCTCGGACTCGGAGTTCTGCTCCCCGAAGGTCATGGTGCCGAGGCACAGGCGGCTCACTCGCAGGTCGGTCCTGCCCAGTCGCGAACGCTCCACCCCGCGAGGCCCCGTTCCCGCCTCAGGCCCGCTTCTTCTTGAGCATGTCGTGGATGACGGGCGTCAGCACCAGTTCCATCGCAAATCCCATCTTGCCGCCTGGCACCACCAGGTTGTTGCGCCGCGACATGAAGGAATTCTGGATCATGCTGAGCAGATAGGGGAAATCCACCCCGAACGCATGTGGGTCCTTGAACCGGATCACGACGAAGCTTTCGTCAGGCGTGGGGATGTCCCTCGCGATAAAGGGGTTCGAGGTGTCGACCGTTGGAACACGCTGGAAGTTGATGTCGGTCAGGGCGAACTGCGAGGTGATGTACTTCACGTAGTCCGGCATTCGGCGCAGGATGGTATCGACGATGGCTTCCTCGCTGTATCCACGTTCCGCCGAATCGCGATGGATCTTCTGGATCCACTCCAGGTTGACGATGGGGACCACCCCGATCTTCAGGTCCACATATTGCGCGACATCCACCTCATCGGTCTTGACGCAGCCGTGCAGCCCTTCGTAGAAGAGCAGATCGGTCGTTTCCGGGATTTCTTCCCAGGGTGTGAACTCTCCGGGCTGCAGACCCTCGTAGGGTGCGGCCTCCTCCTCGCTGTGCAGATACAGGCGACGCTTACCCAGACCCGTCTCGCCGTAGGTCTTGAACAACTCGGCAAGCTCCCCGAACAGATTCGCCTCCGCCCCGAAGTGACTGAGGGATCGATTCTCCTCGTCCGCCTTGGCCAGCGCCTCGCGCATCTCCACACGATTGTAGCTGTGGAAACTGTCCCCCTCGATCACGACAGGATTGATTTCCTCGCGAAAAAAGATGTGTTCGAAAGCGCGCTTTACGGTCGTGGTTCCGGCGCCGGAAGAGCCCGTGACGGCAACGACTGGGTGTTTTGTGGACAATTTCAGGTTCTCCTTGGGGAAACGATGCCTTGCGGCCGGCCAGGGATCCCCCTGATGAGCCATGACCAGCCTTAGTGTGTTCCGGATCCCCGCCTGGAAGTTGCGGCGCCAGATCGAGACGCGTCCTCAGGGCATTCGTCCCAGGGGCGCGAAATGCGGAATATTAGTGCATCGGACGGGACTTGGGTACCTGGCAATGGGGATAGACTCGCCGGTCCTACGCTGTCCGGTGCGGTTCCCGGAGGAGGCGGTTTTCTTTGTTCTCTATGGCATGAAACCCGAGATCGTCCAAGTCCGAACCCCGAGCCGGCCACCCGGAACCGAAACAGGGAAACCTCGATCGGGGAGCCGTCGCCCGATATCAGGTCCCGGTCCCGTCCCGGGTATAGACCAGATCCCTGGTGACATGTCCCAGGCGGTTTCCCCGGCACTCGAATTTGGTCACGGGACGGTCTCCGGGCCTCGACGAGAAACGGCGCGGTCCGGCTCGGTTCGCAAAACCCGGGACCTCTTCCATGACCGCCATCATATGGCGGGCATAGTCCTGCCAGTCCGTTGCCATGTGAAATATCCCTCCGTCGCGCAACGCCCGGTGGATTTGGCGGACGAACCGTGGCTGCACGATGCGACGCTTGTGGTGGCGCTTCTTGGGCCAGGGATCCGGATACCAGAGCAGCACGGCATTCAGTGACGCAGGGGGCAGATTCTGCTCGAGCAGCTCGACGGCATCGCCGCAGACCAGTCTGACGTTGGCGAGCCCCAGCGCCTCGATCCGTCGCAGGAGACGGCCGAGCCCAGGGCGATGGACCTCCACACCGAGGAAGTTCCTTTCCGAGTGCGTGGCGGCCAGCTGCGCCAGCGACTCACCGTTGCCGAATCCGATTTCGAGGGTCACGGGGGCTTCCCGTCCGAAGACGGCAGCGGGATTCAGGACATTGTCCCCCGGTTCAATCCCATAGTCCGGCCACAGATCCTGAAGCGCCCGGCTCTGTCCCCGCGTGAGACGACCCTCGCGCCTCACAAAGCTCTGTACGGTTCGCGGCCCGGGATTAGCGGAGTGCGAGGACGCAATGTCCCCCACCGTATCCATCGAGTTCAGAAGAACGCGCCGTCCAGGGGTGACGATGCCGAGGCATAGCGCTTGCGGGGCATGCGCCCGGCAAGCCAGGCCTCACGCCCGGCCTCGACGGCCTTGCGCATGGCCGATGCCATCAGCACGGGGTTTCGCGCCGCGGCGATCGCGGTGTTCATCAGGACACCGTCGCAGCCCAGCTCCATGGCCACGGCGGCATCCGAGGCAGTACCCACGCCAGCGTCCACCAGGACCGGGGTATTGGCATTCTCCACGATCTCGATGATGTTGTAGGGATTGCGAATCCCGAGTCCGGATCCGATCGGTGCGGCCAGAGGCATGACGGCGGCGCAGCCCATGGCGTCCAGCTCCCTGGCGACGATCGGGTCGTCGCTGGTATAGACCATGACATCGAAGCCTTCCTTCAGGAGCGTCCCGGCGGCCTTCAGCGTCTGGGCCACATCGGGGTAGAGCGTCTTCTCGTCTCCCAGCACCTCGAGCTTGACCAGCGAGTGCCCGTCCAGCAGCTCCCGCGCCAGACGACAGGTGCGGATCGCGTCATCCGCCGTGTAGCAACCAGCGGTGTTCGGCAGGATCGTGAAACGGTCCGGAGGCAGCACATCGAGCAGGTTGGGTTCGGAGGGGTCCTGACCGATGTTGCTTCGACGGATCGCCACGGTGACGATCTCCGCCCCGCTGGCCTCCACGGCCGCCCGCGTCTCGGCGAGGTCCTTGTACTTTCCGGTTCCCACCAGCAATCGGGAACCATAGGCCACTCCGGCGACTTCGAGGGTATCATCGGACACGCCGGTGGCGGTTTGCTGCTGCGCTGGAATAGTCGACATCGCTATACTTCCGCATGCTTGGATACGAAGAGGGGCGGAGGTCAGCCCCCGCCAATTGCCCGGACAATCTCCACCCGGTCACCCGGCTGCAGCCGGGTGCGCGGAAATTCGCCTCGGGGGACGATCTCCAGGTTGATTTCAAGGGCAAGCCGCCGGCCCGTGAGGTCCAGCGACGCCAGCAAGGCCTCGGCGGTGAACCCTTCCGGCACGTCGCGACGCTCGCCGTTCAGACTGATTTCCACGTCTTTAAGGAATCCCGCTCTGGAATTAGACCAAGCGGCATTTTACATGAATACCAGTTCTCGTCATGCGTACCTGGCGAGTGTGGTATAAGACGACCATCGACAAGCTGGCCGGGAGCGCGCGGCCCGGGATTCACACGTCCCGGGTGACAGTCCATGGACGACTTCTGTAGAATCTGTGAGCCGCGAGATTCCCTTGGCGGGTGTTGTTCAATGGTAGAACCTCAGCTTCCCAAGCTGATGACAAGGGTTCGATTCCCTTCACCCGCTCCACTTTAGAGGTTCCTCGGCCTGGAGAGCAGCCCATGTCCCGCATCGATGTCTTCAACGGCGACGCCGACGGCATCTGCGCGCTTCAGCAGATCCGACTTCATACGCCGGCCAAGAGCACCCTCGTCACCGGCGTCAAGCGGGACATCAAGCTGCTCGACGGCATCGATGCGCAGGCAGGCGACGAGGTCACCGTCCTGGACATCTCACTGGACAAGAATCGCTCCGGCCTGATCCGGCTGCTCGATGCAGGCGCGCGGGTACGCTACTTCGACCATCACTTCGCCGGCGAGATACCCGAGCACGAGAACCTCGAGTCCCACATCGATACCTCCCCGGACACCTGCACCAGTCTGTTGGTCGACGAGGACATCGATGGGGCGTATCGCGCCTGGGCGGTCACCGCCGCTTTTGGTGACAACTTCCACGACAGCGCACGGCGCGCCGCGGAACCCCTGGGCCTCAGCAAGGACGATCTCTCGTTGCTGAAAGAGCTGGGTGAACTGATCAACTACAACGCCTACGGCGCAACCGTAGAGGACCTTCATTTCGCCCCCGCGGAGCTCTATCGCAAATTGAGCCCCTACACCGATCCACTGAAGTTCATCCGGGAGGACGAGGCATTCGCGAAACTGCGTGTCGGATATGCCGAAGACAACGCCGAGGCGCAGGGCATCGGACCCGAATCGGAGACCGAGGCCCGGGCGCTATTCATCCTGCCGGCCGAGCCCTGGGCACGGCGGGTGAGCGGGGTCTTCGCCAACGAGCTCGCCCGGGCAAATCCCAACCGCGCCCACGCCATGCTGACGCGACTGCCCAAAGGGGGATTCGTCGTCAGTGTCCGTGCTCCGCTCGCCACAAAGACCGGAGCGGATGCGCTCTGTCGACAATTCGCCACCGGCGGAGGACGCCAGGCCGCCGCCGGGATCAACGATCTGCCGGAAGACGCCCTCGAGGAATTCGGCGCCAAGTTCGCGGAGGTATTTCCCGGCACCTGAGGCCAGGATCACACACAGGACGCTGAATAAGGCGATTGCCGGAAAATGGCATACCAGAATCGCGCCGGATTTTCGTTCGTCATCAAGGCGCGACAACAGGCGCATAGTCGAACTATGTCACTGCTTTCGCAACACAGAGGACGGACGAAAAGACAAGTAGGATGGTATGTCATTTGACAGAAATCGCCTAAGTCGCCCTGGCACCGGATTGCTTTACCCAACCCCCTTGCGATGTGACGGTCTATGCAAGCGGGCTGCGCAGATAAACGCAGGTTTTGCCCAGATCGATAGCCTGCCAGAGTCGTTTCGGAGCCTCGCATCCCGGTCATTCACCCCTCGGCACCCGAGCCGGAAGTATCGCGCAAACGGCAGGGATGTCGTTGCAACCCCGCGAAATATTAGACATTATCTAAAACCCTGATATACTCCCCCGCATGTCACGAACGCAATCAGAGAAACCCGCTTCGACCAGTGACGTGATCGGGCTGCTTCGCCGACACGGCATCAGCCCGACACGGCAGCGCGTCGAGATCGGCGAGATGCTCTTCTGCCGAAATCAGCATGTCACGGCCGAGGACGTGCTCGATCAGGTAAACCGAACCGATCAGACCGTCTCGAAGGCGACGGTGTACAACACCCTGGGGCTTTTCGCCAGCAAGGGCCTGCTGAAGGAAGTCGTCGTCGACCCGACGAAGCGTTTCTACGACACCAATCTCCTCCCACACCATCACCTGTTCCATACCGATCAGGGACACCTTGAGGACATCGATGCCAACCACATCAAGGTCGATGGCCTCCCCGCGATTCCACGGGGGATGGAAGTCGAGGGCGTGGACGTGATCATCCGGGTCCGCAGCACGTAACCTTAGTCTTCCGGATTTGAGCCCCCCGTCCGGATACTCTATCCTACCCACCCCCTGCGCCGGTGTAGCTCAGTTGGTAGAGCAACTGATTCGTAATCAGTAGGTCGGTGGTTCGAGTCCACTCACCGGCACCAGAATTATCACTATTAAACAATAAGTAGCATGCCGGATCCGCTTCGCTTGATCCGACCTACGGTTTCCCCGAGCTTTCAGTGAGTCATGACATTGCGTAGGGTGGAACAAGCGCAGCGGTTCCACCGAGTAGCAAATAGGGTCAGGTCTCGCATTGTAACATGTTGTCGACCAAGCTATATTCTGCGCATGGTCAGACCGTTGCGCATTGCCGCGAGATTGCGGATCATTTCGGTCTGCACCCGACGACGGTGGGACGGGTGATTCGCAGCCGAATGTTAACATGCAAGACCTGACCCCCGGAAGCCCGCGAGGGGAAGGGACCTCACGGCTTCGCCCATAGGCCAGGAGGGCGTTTATCCTTCATATACTTCGCGCTCATCGCCCACTGCGGTTACTATGTGTGAGGAATGCGAATCAGGTGAGCGCGTCCGCGCATTCAAGCGCCCGTAGGCCTCACCTAGTATCACACCGTACACGAGATGCTCAAACAGTGTCACCACCGGCTGAATCGCGCTCAGCTGCATGCCGAAATAGCCCGCTCCGGCAAGAGGCAACACCATCAGCCATACCAGCAGAGTGGCTATCACGCCGAACGACAGCCCCCTTGACCAAGGCCTGCGGCCGGGAAGAATCGGCTCCATTATGGCGTACAGCGCACCCCACCATACCGTCCCGATGGCGAAGAACCAGAGCCAACCCCCAATAGGTGTAGGGGGCGCCCATCGTCTCACCTCTGCTAGAAATGCGACCAGCACCCCGTCCAGCATCGTGATTGTATCGAGCTG
>JAJDOJ010000032.1 GCA_022340215.1 Gammaproteobacteria bacterium | reverse complement strand
CGATGAGCAGTGGGTGGCGCTGCTAAGCTTCTCGGCCGCGGCCTTAAAGTGTGGCGCGCGCGATCGCTGGATTGGCTGGGACCTTCGTCATCACTATGACCGGCTGCACCCGATCGCCAACCAGTCACGCTTTGCGATCCTGACCGCTCGCACCATCAGCGCAACCTGGCCTCGCGGGTATTGTCCTTATGCCGGCACCGGATTCAGGCCGACTGGGTCGCGCGCTTTGGCTATCCGCTGCTGCTACTGGAGACCTTTAGTCGACCCGCAGCGCTTTGTCGGCACCATCTACCGAGCGAGCAACTGGCAGTATGTAGGCGATACCCGAGGTTATCAACGCTGCCGGGGCGCAAAGATCGGGGTCAGGTCTTGTGTTTTGCGCGCTCGTACCACCTGACCTCCCTACTCGAAAGTGAGCCGCATCGTTCGACGAAAGGAAAATGCAAAAAACAAGACCTGACCCCCGCGTACGAGCACACGACCCGTTCGCGCAGCGGCTCTTCCGCGCTTCTCTGATCGAGGTGCCCCTGGATCATGCGGCGCAATAATTCCCGTAGAGAAGAGATTGTTCTATCATTGTCATAGGCCCCGGTTGGCATTCGGACTCAATGTCCCCCCGCCGCTTGTGCAGCTATAACGGAAGTCTAACGACTTCTCAGATCAACCGGGGCCACCTCAGGACTCGTCGGTCTGAGGCGAAGCCTCGCTAGCTGCTGAGCGAACTTGTATACGCGATTGAAGCGCAACCGCCTGTGCCGCTGCGCCCCGGTAAGCGCCAAAAGCGTGTTAGTAGGAAAGATCATGTTCCCGGATAGCATCCAGACTGACGACTGTCTCGCCGCCCACAACCTCCGCGCTGTGAACGGCGCCGGCGGGTACGGCCACCATGTCCCCTGCCTCGAGGATCAAGGACCTGCCGTCCATCGTCATCCTGAACCGGCCAGACAGGACCGCGTCGATCTTGTCCACCCCGTGCGTGTGATCCGGAAAGACGGTTCCGGGAGAATAGTGGTAGCGCGTCACGCGGAAACCCAGTGCTTGCAGCTTTCGCCGCATGGCGGTTTCGTCGAGGGGACCGTCTGAGTCGAAATCCCAGTGTTTCAGTTTCAAATCATTCCCTCCTTCTCATAACCGTTGTGCCTGCTGACTGCTCTCAGAAGAAATACCCGAAATCCAGTCTTAGGAAGTCATCGTCCTCCAAGCCGAACAACGGATCCTTTTCGCTGACATTGTCGAAGATCTGCAGTTCGAGATCGAGCTTCCAGCTCTCGCCGAACCGACGGCTGGCCTCGACGCGAAAGGTGCGCGCGACCGTCTCGAGGTCGACGGATCCTCCAGCCAGGATCTCCGTGCTCTGCACATCGTTGAAGGCGAAGCGCAAACCCAGGAACAGATCCTTGTCGAACGGCGAGACGAGCCGCTCCGTGCGCCCGTCGTAGGCGTACTCACTGACGATGCCGAGATCGATCGCGGACTGGAAGATGCCGACCAAGGTGTACTCGAACCCACCGATGGCCGCGAAGAAGTCCTCCACCGGATTGTCCTGATAGATCCCCTCGAACTTCAGCAGCCAGTCGCCGAGTATGGACTGTAGATCCAGTCCGGTCTGCGCCATCTGATTGTAGCGCGGGATCAGCACAGGCTGGCCGGCGGCGTTGGTACCGGGGACAAACTCGGGATCGCGGCTGGTCCCGACGAACTGCGACAGGGCAGCATCCAGAGGACCGACGATGGTCGTGGCCCGGACTGCGAACTCCACGTGCCAGGTCTCCAGACTCGACTCGAACTGCGTCTGACCGGTGCCGACGGGGACCACGATTCGCAGCCGCGCATCCGGCCCCGGAAAGGTCCGCTCGCAGAAATAGGGCAGCACGAAGAACTGCAGCGATCGCCGACGGTACGTTGCGGAGAAACACGACGAGAGCGACGACGATCACCCCGAAAGCAACCGGCACCAGCAACGCCACATCAGCCTTGCTCGCCTCGGGAAAGGCATTGTTCATCATCACCACACCGGTGACATGAAAGGAGATATACCCTTCACGGACAGGTTTCCCAGGCACGCACGCCCTCTTCGTCCCGTGGCGGCGTTGCGATTCCTTGCAATAGAACGGTAGTCATTGGTGAACTGGAGGGATCGGCCGCTGCTGGCCAGAATACCCATCACGATCAGGGTCGCGAAGATCGTGATGTAACGCCAACGGATCAGGAAACGGGCGTATCGATCAATCACGATTCCTGTTATCCGCGCTCCGGGACAGTCGCGATGATACCTTTCCGCAAGGCATCCCACCATGGCGATATGCAACGCAGGCGCAGAGGCTTTTTCACGGTGCGAAACGACACCGCGCGGCGTCTGAACTCGCATATGCCTGCGGGGAGATTCGCAACCGCGCGCAAGGGTCAGGAGAGACATGACGAAACCGACATCGGGACGCTCCAGGACAGGTCGGGGAGATTCGCCCGACATTCCCGATGCGGGAATCTTTGTTGCCGGTACCGACACCGGTGTCGGCAAGACCTGGACCGGTGCGCGGCTGATTGCGGTGCTCGCCGGCCGGGGGCTGCGCGTGGCACCTCGCAAGCCGCTGGAGTCGGGTTGGAACGAGCGGGAAGTGGGACTAACCGACGCGGGAATCCTGGCCGCCGCGGTTCCGGGGGGAGTGGCGCTCGACACCGTGTGTCGGTGGCGATTTCCCGAAGACGTGTCACCAGCGAGGGCCGCGGAGCTGGCAGGAATTCACGTATGCCTCGCCGAGGTGATCGAGGCCTGTCGAAGCCGGTCGGGAGAATTCGCTCTGGTGGAGGGCGCCGGTGGGTTCTTTTCGCCGTTGACCGGAGACGCCCTGAACGCCGATCTCGCCGAGGCGCTCGAGCTGCCTGTGGTACTCGTCGCCGCCGACCGTCTGGGATGCATCAACCACACATTGCTCAGCGCCGCAGCCATTGCCAGGCGCGGCCTGGTATTGAGCGCCGTGGTTCTGAACCGGGCCGAGGTAGAGACCGATCCCGCGATGGACAACGCCGCGGACCTCGGGCTCTATCTTAATTGCCCCATTGTATGTAGCGGACATGCGGCAAGCCCGGAAGCCAACGAACGCTGGGTAGAAGTGCTCGCGGATATCGTCACGGGCCGGTCACGGGAGGATCAGCTACTCAACCGTCTCCAGTAGGTCTCACGCCAGTAGTACAGAACGGTGGTATTTCTCTCGGGGTAGGAATCCGAATAGTCGACACCCCGGCAGGGCTCCTCGATGTTGTCATGCGCCGGGTCGAGCGGGCGCCACGCGCCCTCCCTTTGTTCCATTTCGAACGGTTTGCGCCCCAGGGCACGCTTCCTGCGCTCCGAGGCGCCGAACATGGCGTAGTTCTTCTGTGCGGTTTCCAATGACACGACGTTTGCGCTGCCGTTCATCAGGGGAAATCGCAACTGCGCCAGATCGTCTTCCCAACAACAAATCGGGCAATGGGCATGGCTCCCCGGTTGCGCATCGAACACCAGGTAGCCGCAGCAGGGACAGGGAAATTTAACCGGGAGCCAGTCGCTTAGGCGATTTCTGTCAAATGACATACCATCCTGCTTGTCTTTGTCGTCCGTCCTCTGTGTTGCGACAACAGTGACATAGTTCGACGATGCGCCTGTTGTCGCGTCTTGTTGACGAACGATCCCGGCGCGGCGCTGTCCCTGCTTTGCTTGGGCACCGGTCTTGGGCTTCCTGCCCAAGCCGTTCACTGCTTCGCAGCTCACCCGGCGCGATCTGGTATGTCATTTTCCGGCAATCGCCTTAATACCATGCCTCTCTATGGATCACATCACGGCGGCACCCTGAGGCCATCGGTGTTTCCCCGCGCAGTCGCCACGGCTCACGCCATGGCTGCTGCCGGGATCAGATGTTGTACCCGGTCTCCTCGTGCTGGGTGACGTCGAGCCCCTGGGTCTCGTCCTCGGGCGCAACACGCAGGCCGATCATCATGTCGACGAGCTTCAGGATGACGTAGGTCGCAACGGCAGTCCAGGCCAAAGTCGCCAGAACCCCGATCACCTGCACGCCGACCTGCCGTCCCACGGTCATACCCTCGGCCAGGCCCGCCCCGCCGAAAGAGGACGCAACCAAGAATCCCGCGAATATCGTACCGATCATGCCACCGACGCCATGGACGGGAAAGACATCGAGAGAGTCGTCGATCTTCAGGACGCGTTTGAGCACGTTGGTGGCCGTGAAACAGACGACACCGGCGGTGAGGCCAATCAGCAGCGCCCCGAGCGGGCCGACGAATCCAGAGGCCGGGGTGATCGAACCAAGACCCGCAACCATTCCGGTCACGATACCCAGTACGCTCGGTTTTCCGTACCGCAGCCATTCCATTGTCATCCAGGCCAGCGATGCAGTCGCCGCACTGATGTGTGTCACCAGCATGGCCATTCCCGCGTCGGAGTTGGCTGCAACCGCGCTGCCTGCGTTGAACCCGAACCAGCCTACCCACAACATCCCGGCACCGGCAACCGTCAAGGTCAGGTTGTGCGGCGGCATGGCGGTCTGGGGAAATCCGCGACGGGTGCCGATCACCAGGGCCGCTACCAGCGCGCCGACGCCAGCGGTCAAGTGCACCACGAGTCCCCCGGCAAAATCGAGCACACCCATCTCCGAAAGCCAGCCACCGCCCCAGACCCAGTGGCAGACGGGGAGGTAGACCACCCCCAGCCAAAGGGCGGAGAACCACATCATCGCCGAGAACCTCATCCGCTCGGCAAAGGCGCCGACGACCAGCGCCGGGGTAATGATGGCGAAGGTCATCTGGAACATTACGAAAACGGTTTCCGGGATGGTCCCCTCGATCGATCCCCGCTCCACGCCAGAGAGCATCGCCTTTGAGAGACCACCGATCCAGGCGTTGATGCCGCCACCGTCGGTGAACGCCAGGCTGTAGGCGAAAAAGACCCAGAGCAGAGACACCATGCAGGTGATGGCGAAGCACTGCATCAGGACGGAAAGCACGTTCTTGGCGCGAACCAGCCCCGCGTAGAACATCGACAAACCCGGAATGGTCATGAACAGCACCAGGGCCGTCGAGGTCAGCAGCCATGCCGTGTCGCCGCTGTCCAGGTTCCCTTCCGCGAATGCAGCGGAGGACAGTAGCGTCAGTCCCGTGGCCGCGAAGAAAAGCCAAGGGGTCGATGGCGGTCTATTCATCTTCCTGATTCTCCTGTTCGGATATGCCTGGAGCAGGGGCGATCGGAGGCGCGTCTGGGCACTTGCGATCTGGCTGCAGGGAGGCGCGGACCGATCATTGCCGGTTTCTGCGGACCCGGTATTCCAGAGGGAGGCGTAAGACTGAGGGCATCCGGATAAGATCCGTGGCTGGAGGCGCTCCGGAGCGCCTGCCATTCGAAGACCGGATACCATCGGGTCCGGTCTGGCAACCGGGTGTCAGCTACAGTGCGGTGTCACCGGTTTCGCCGGTTCGGATCCTGACGACCTGATCGATGGCCGAAACGAAAATCTTGCCGTCCCCGATCTTTCCCGTTCGGGCGGCATTGGTTATTGCCTCGATGACGTTATCGACCTGATCGTCGGATACCGCGACCTCCAGCTTCACCTTGGGTAGAAAGTCGACGACATATTCCGCGCCACGGTAGAGTTCCGTGTGGCCCTTCTGCCTGCCGAATCCCTTGACCTCGGTGACGGTCAACCCTTTCACGCCTATCTCCGACAGCGCTTCCCTGACATCGTCCAGCTTGAACGGCTTGATAATTGAGCTAATGAGTTTCACGACCTGTTCCCTCCACCTGTTCCCTCCAGTCCCCTTGACCGGGACCATGGGCGTGCCGCCAGACAAGGACCGAACCTGGCGGCAAGCTGCATGCGAATCCGGGTGCCGGCTACCTGACTGCAGACAGTCGACACCCGTCATCTCTACTGGGTGTGGGGCGATCCCGGACCACCCGACGCCCCGGCGCGGTACGGACCGGTTCAGTTGACCTTGGGGTCCAGCTCGCCGCTGTCGTAGCGCGTCACCATGGCTTCGAGGTCGATCGCCTTGATCTGCGAAGCGTGCCCCGCGGTCCCGAAGGCCTCGTACCGGGCCTTGCAGATGTCCTTCATCGCCTTGGTCGCAGCGGTGAGGTACTTCCTGGGGTCGAAGTTCTTCGGATTGTCCGCCAGATGCTTGCGGATCGCGCCGGTCGACGCCATACGCAGATCGGTGTCGATATTGACCTTCGCGACGCCGTTACGGATACCTTCGGCGATCTCCTCGACCGGAACACCGTAGGTCTCACCCATATCACCGCCGTACTCGTTGATGATCGCCAGCCAGTCCTGGGGTACGGAGCTCGAACCGTGCATCACTAGGTGGGTATTCGGGATACGGGCATGGATTTCCTTGATGCGTTCGATCGCCAGGATGTCTCCGGTGGGGGGACGTGTGAACTTGTAGGCGCCGTGCGAGGTACCGATAGCAATCGCCAGCGCGTCAACGCGGGTCTCCTTGACAAACTGCGCCGCTTCCTCGGGATCGGTCAGAAGCTGTGAATGATCCAGGATACCTTCCGCACCGATACCGTCTTCCTCTCCGGCCATCCCCGTTTCGAGCGATCCCAGGCAACCGAGCTCGCCTTCGACCGAAACGCCGCAGGCATGCGCCATCTCTACGGTCCGCTTCGTGACGTCGACGTTGTACTCGTACGAGGCAGGGGTCTTGCCGTCCTCTTTGAGGGAACCGTCCATCATGACCGAGGTGAACCCGAGCTGGATGGAGCGCTGGCAGACCGCGGGAGAGGTCCCGTGGTCCTGATGCATGACCACCGGAATGTGCGGCCACTGCTCGACGGCGGCCAGGATGAGATGCCGCAGGAAAGGCGCGCCGGCGTAGGACCGCGCCCCGGCCGAAGCCTGAACGATGACGGGACTGTCGGTCTCGTCTGCCGCCTCCATGATGGCGTGCATCTGCTCCATGTTGTTAACGTTGTACGCCGGTACGCCGTAGCCGTTTTCCGCGGCGTGATCCAGCAACTGTCGAAGTGAAATCAGGGCCATTTTTGCTTCCTCTTACTGTTGAACTCAGAATTCCAGTTGTCGCGTCGATCCGTCTTACTCCGTGTCGACGAGTTCTCCGACGCGAACGATCTTCATTGCGTTGGTGCCTCCATCGACACCCATCAGATCACCCTTCGTGATGATCACGAGATCGCCGTCCTGCACGACCCCCCTTTGCTTGAGCACATCGACGGCGTCCCGGTTCACCTTGGCGTGATTGGTCTTCGTCGTTTCGATGTTCGCCGGGTAGACCCCCCGGAATAGCGTCACTTTTCTACTCGTGCGATCATGTCCCGTCAAGGCGTAGATGGGGATCGCCGAGCTGATTCGCGACATCCACAACGGCGTGGAGCCGGATTCGGAAAGTGCCGCGATCGCCCGCACGCCAAGGTGGTTGGCCGTGTACATCGTGGCCATGGCGATCGCTTCGTCGACCCGCTGGAAACGGGTGTCGATCCGGTGATCCGAGCGCTTGGCTAGCCGCTGGGTCTCGGCCGCGAGGCAGATCCTGCTCATGGCCTCGATCGCCTCTACGGGATACTTGCCGACGGCGGTCTCCCCCGATAGCATCACCGCATCGGTGCCGTCGAGCACGGCGTTGGCCACGTCGAACACCTCCGCGCGGGTCGGAATCGGGTTGATACTCATGGTTTCCATCATCTGCGTTGCGGTGATTGCCACCCGATTCATGTTCCGCGCCTTGGTTATCAGACGTTTTTGAACCGCCGGCAATTCCGCGTCGCCGATCTCCACCCCCAGGTCCCCCCTGGCGATCATGATACCGTCCGAGGCCTCGATGATCTCGTCGATACACTCTAGCGCCTCGGGTCGTTCGATCTTGGCGATGATGCCGCCTTCCCCGCCGGCTCCTCTCAGCAACAGGCGCGCCTCGCGAATGTCGTCCGCAGAGCGCGGAAACGACACGGCCAGGTAGTCGACACCCATTTGGGACGCCAGTTCGATATCTTTCCTGTCCTTGTCGGTCAGGGAAGGTGCCGAAAGCCCCCCGCCCAGTCGATTGATCCCTTTGCTGTTGCCCAGTACGCCACCCACCCTGACCCGGGTGAATATCTCGTGCCTGGCAACCTGATCGACGTCAAGGACTAAGCGCCCGTCATCGAGCAGCAGGGTGTCGCCGGGCCGTACATCGTCGGGAAGCGCCTTGTAGGTAATACCGACGCGGTCCGCGTTCCCCTCGTTGCCTTCCAGGCGGGAATCCAGGACAAACGGATCACCTACCCTCAGTGTGACCTGGTTCTCGACGAACCGGTCGATGCGAATCTTGGGTCCCTGCAGATCGCCCAGGATACCGATATGGCACTGACTCGCCGCGGAGATCTCGCGAACGCGCTCTGCGCGTCGTACGTGGTCCGCCGATTCTCCGTGCGAGAAATTGATCCGGACGACGTTCAAACCCTCGCGGATCATGCTCTCCAGCACGCCGTCACGGTCCGTCGCCGGGCCGAGCGTAGCGATGATCTTGGTGCGGCGCGCTAGGGGCGTGTTCACGGGTCAGGCGGCCTGTCAGGAAAGGGGCATCAACCTCTGGCGCGTTCTTCCAGCATGGCGACCGCGGGCAGCTTCTTTCCTTCTAGAAATTCGAGAAACGCACCCCCTCCGGTCGAGATGTAGGACACGCGATCGGCGATACCGTACTTGTCGACCGCGGCCAGCGTATCCCCGCCCCCCGCGATTGAGAATGCCTCGGATGCCGCGATGGCCTCCCCGAGGGTCTTCGTACCGGCGCCGAACTGATCGAACTCGAACACCCCCACGGGACCGTTCCAGACGATGGTACCGGCCGACTTCATCATCCCGGCATAACGTGACGCGGTTTCGGGGCCGATATCGAGGATCATGTCATCGTCCGCCACCTCATCCACCTTCTTCACGACCGCCTCGGCATCCTCGGCAATGGCCTTGCCGACGACCACGTCCGAGGGAACCGGAATGTCGTTTCCCTTGGCACGCGCCGCCTCCATCAGTCGCTTGGCCTCGGGCACGAGGTCCTCCTCGTAGAGGGACTTACCGACGGGGAAGCCTGCCGCAGCGATGAAGGTATTGGCGATACCGCCACCGGGAATCAGCTGATCGACGACACCGGACAGCGAATCCAGGACCGTCAGTTTGGTCGATACCTTGGAACCCCCGACGATCGCGGCCATCGGCCGGGCCGGATTGTCGAGCGCTTTCCCCAGCGCTTCCAGTTCGCCGGCCAGCAGGGGTCCGGCGCAGGCCGCCGGCGCGAACTTCGCAACCCCGTGCGTAGAGGCCTGTGCGCGGTGCGCCGTGCCGAAGGCGTCCATGACGAAGACATCGCAAAGCGCAGCGTACCGTTTCGAAAGGTCCTCGTCGTTCTTCTTCTCACCGGGATTGAAGCGGACGTTCTCGAGCAGGACCAGTTCGCCCTCACCCGGTTCCGGGGGGCTGTCGAGATAATCCCTGACGACCCGCACTTCCTTGCCGAGGGCCTCGGAGAGGTAATCCGCAACCGGCTGCAGCGAGAATTCCTCGGCATACTCGCCCTCGGCGGGCCTGCCGAGGTGCGACATCAGCATGACGCCCGCGCCGGCCTTCATCGCCAGCTCCATCGTCGGCATGCTCGCGCGGATACGCTTGTCGCCGGCGACCTTACCGTCCTTGATTGGAACGTTGAGGTCCTGGCGAATCAGCACGCGCTTGCCGGCCAGATCAAGATCGGTCATTTTGATGACGGACATAGGAAACTCCTCGGAACTGGATTCTAAAAACGGTTTGCTAAGCGGCCGCGGCGGCTTAACAAACGGCTTTCGGGACAGCGGGGTGGGCGTGACGCCCACCCCGCATCCTAGGGTTCATCCCACTCAGCTGGTGGCAACGTGGCGCACGAAACGCATCATGTTGGCGGTGTAGCCATACTCGTTGTCGTACCAGGACACCAGCTTGACGAAGGTGCTGTCCAGCGCAATGCCTGCCCCGGCATCGAAGATGGATGACTGGCCGACACCGCGAAAGTCCGTGGAGACGACCTTTTCATCGGTGTAGGCAAGCGTCTCGCTCATCGGACCGGACTCGGATGCCTCCTTCATGGCCGCGCAGATATCGTCGTAGGAGGCCTCACGGTTGAGTTCCGCGGTCAGATCGACGACGGACACGTCCGAGGTGGGCACGCGGAAGGCCATGCCGGTCAGCTTGCCATTCAGTTCGGGCAGTACGACACCGACTGCCTTGGCGGCACCGGTAGACGAAGGAATGATGTTCTCCAGGATCCCGCGGCCGCCGCGCCAGTCCTTCATCGACGGTCCGTCGACGGTCTTCTGCGTGGCGGTCGCCGCGTGCACGGTCGTCATCAGGCCGCGCTTGATGCCCCAGTTGTCGTGCAGGACCTTGGCGATCGGCGCCAGGCAGTTGGTAGTGCAGGAGGCTGCGGAGACGATGGCCTCCCCGGCGTAGGTCTCGTGGTTAACGCCGTAGACGAACATCGGCGTGCCGTCCTTGGAGGGAGCGCTCTGGACGACCTTCTTGGCCCCGGCATCGATGTGTTTCTGACAGGTCTCCTCGGTCAGGAAGAACCCGGTGCTCTCGATGACGAGCTCGGCGCCGATCTCGTTCCACTTCAGGTTGGCGGGATCGCGCTCGGCGGTCAGGCGAATGGACTTGCCGTTGACAATCAGGTTGTTGCCGTCGACGGCAATCTCTCCGCCGAAACGGCCATGAACCGAGTCGTATTTGAGCATGTACGCCAGATAGTCGGCGTCCAGCAGGTCGTTGATGCCGACCACTTCGATATCGGCGAAGTCCTTGGCGATGGCGCGGAACGCCATACGTCCGATTCGGCCGAAACCGTTGATGCCTACTTTGATCGTCATGATGGTAACTCCTCAGTGTTATTGAAAATGGGTAGTGTGCGAAATTGGCGACCCGGGAAACCCGTCAGCCTGACCTCCCGGCATTCGGGTTATCTGGAAAGCGTTGCGTTGACCGCTTTGACGACGTTGTCGACGGTGAAACCGAACTCCTTCATCAGGGTGCCGCCCGGAGCGGATTCCCCGAAGGTGTCGATACCGACGACCTTGCCGCCGAGACCGACATACTTCAGCCAGAAATCGGTCACCCCTGCCTCGACCGCCACACGCGCGGTGACGTCAGACGGCAACACGGACTCGCGATAGCCTTCGTCCTGGGCATCGAACACCTTGGTTGAGGGCATCGAGACGACACGGACCTGCTTGCCCTCGGAGGCCAACTGCTCCGCCGCTTCGCGGGCGATGCCTACTTCGGAACCGGTGGCGATAACGACGCAGTCCGGCTTGCCGTCCGTGTCGCGGAGGATGTAGCCACCCCGACTGACGTTGGCCAGTTGGTCCGGCGTGCGCTCCTCGTGGACCAGTTTCTGGCGAGAGAAGATCAGACAGCTCGGCCCGGCGCTGTTTTCGAGCGCCATCTTCCAAGCGATCGCCGTCTCCACCGCATCGCAGGGGCGCCAAACGGTCATTCGGGGGATCAGACGCAGGGTGGCGATCTGCTCGACCGGCTGGTGCGTCGGGCCGTCCTCACCCAGGCCGATGGAGTCGTGGGTATAGACGAACAGGGAACGGATCTTCATCAGCGCCGCCATGCGCAGGGCGTTGCGCGCGTACTCCGAAAACATCAGGAAGGTGCCGCCGTAGGGGATGAATCCGCCATGCAGCGCGATGCCGTTCACGATGGCGGACATGCCGAATTCCCGCACGCCGTAATAGATGTAATTTCCGGAGCTGTCGTCGCGGCTCAGAGGCTTCGATCCCGACCACATGGTGAGGTTCGAACCCGCCAGGTCGGCCGAACCGCCCAGCAGCTCCGGCAGATGGGCGGCATACCCCTCTATGGATTGCTGGGAGGCCTTTCGGCTCGGGATGGAGGCCGCTTTCTCGACCACCGAAGCGATGAAGGCTTCGGCCTTGTCCGACCAGTCCGCGGGAAGGTCACCGGCGATGCGCCGCTCGAACTCCGCGGCCAGGTCGGGATACTCGGACCGGTAGGCATCGAACAGGCTGTTCCACTCACCCTCGGTGTCTTTGCCCTTGCCGCGAGCGTCCCAGCCGGCACGGATGTCCTCGGGGATCACGAATGGGTCATGCTCCCAGCCGATGGTCTCGCGAACCAGAGCCACCTCGTCCTCACCGAGGGCGGCGCCGTGGCACTCCTCCTTACCCTGCTTGTTCGGAGATCCCCAGCCGATGATGGTCTTGCAGCAGATCATGGTCGGGCGCCCCGTCTCAGCACGCGCTTGTTCCACGGCGGCCTTGATGGCGTCGGAGTCGTGCCCATCCACGTCGGGGATCACGTGCCACCCGTAGGCCTTGAAACGCCCCGGTGTATCGTCGGTGAACCATCCCTCGACCTCGCCATCGATCGAGATGCCGTTGTCGTCGTAGAAGCCGATCAGTTTCCCGAGCCCCAGGGTCCCCGCCAGAGAGCAGGCCTCGTGGGAGATCCCCTCCATCAGACAGCCATCGCCGAGAAAAACGTAGGTGTAGTGGTTGACGATCTCCTTGCCGGGGCGGTTGAACTGTGCCGCCAGGGTCTTCTCGGCAATCGCCATGCCAACCGCATTGGTGATACCCTGCCCTAGTGGTCCGGTCGTGGTCTCGACACCGGGGGCATAACCGTATTCCGGATGACCTGGCGTCTTCGAATGAAGCTGTCTGAACGACTTCAGCTCATCCATTGGCAGGTCGTACCCGGTCAGATGCAACAGGGAATACACCAGCATCGAGCCGTGGCCGTTCGAGATCACGAAACGATCCCGGTCGGCCCACTTCGGATTGGTGGGGTTGTGCCGAAGATAGTCGTTCCAGAGCACCTCCGCGATGTCGGCCATTCCCATCGGCATTCCCGGGTGTCCGGAATTCGCCTTTTGCACGGCGTCCATACTCAACGCACGGATGGCGTTGGCCAACTCTCTTCTTGACGGCATCTGAGTGACTCCTTAGGTTTAATTCTTGCGAATTCGCGACCCCTGCCTTGCGTCAGTTCCCGGAAGGGTCTGGAACCGTTTCGCGGGGCCGGGGCGGCTCCAGGACCTAGTCGATTAACGGAAATCGGGTGTTCGCCGGGTCGCTCTCGTTAGAATTCGGTAGCGCGACCGCACACGACACCGTTCGCGGCCGGGATCGTGCAAAAGCGGGGATTTTCACCAAAGTGAACGATGGCGGCAACATCGGTGTATTAATAGGTAGTTATAAATTTTTTATACAAGGGTCCCAACCCGACTTCCAGCCCTTCTGACCAGCTTGTTTTTCCCCTTTATCTTCAATCAGTTATAAACAACCTTTCGATTCTCGACGAAGCACGTTACCAACAGAGAGCCGATCACGCAGTGGCCCTGACCAAAACCCGCAACCGCTACGATTCGTCTCGCCACTTGATGGAACAGCCCATGCTTGGAATTTGCTCCTTCGGCCCGTGACCGGTTACCGCCACTTGCCTCATGGCTTCGAAGAGATCCCGGCGCACATCCTGCGGGGCCGTCTCTTTGCGGCTGGCATCCAGCCTGCCCCGATACTGCAGTTCTAGGTCCCCGTTGTAACCGAAAAAATCCGGCGTACAGACGGCACCGTAGGCCCTGGCGACGTCCTGCGTTTCGTCCAGGAGATACGGAAAGGGAAAATCGAACTCCTCGGCTACCCGCTTCATATTGTCAAAGGAGTCCTCCGGATAGTCGGCCGGATCGTTCGACATGATAGCGACGCTATTGATGCCATATTCCATCAGCTCCCTTGTATCCCTGACGATGCGGTCGCGCACGGCCTTGACATACGGGCAGTGATTGCAGATGAACATGACCAGCAGGCCACGTTTTCCCTGGCAGCGTGACAGGGCCCAGCGGTCCCCGTCAACGCCCGGGAGATCGAAATCAACGGCGTGCTTGCCGAACTCGCAGACTGGGGTTTCGAGACTGACCATTCGCGGACTCCTTCAAAGACTCCTATAAAATATCCACCGACAGATTGTGATTGCGGTTGCGCAGCCTAATCGACTTTTCCCGCAATTGCATCCACGGCATTCGAATCCGCTAGGAGCCTGTCGGACTTAGGTGATCGTAGCGAGCATGATGGGAGAGCGAGATCGAATGTTCACGATTTTGAGGCGCATAGTGGGCCTACGCAACGAAAAATCGGGGGCATTTGAGCCGAGCTCCCATCAGCGCAGTAGATTAATCCTCAGTCCGACAGGCTCCTAG
>JAJDOJ010000031.1 GCA_022340215.1 Gammaproteobacteria bacterium | reverse complement strand
GTCGAGGCCGTAGAGCTCGGTCAGGCGTTGCAGCGAAAGCTTGCGAGTCGCCGCTGTCCGCTTGCCCAGGCAGTTGTGCTCCATGACGGCATCCGCGTAGTCCTCGCGGCTTACTTCGCCGGCAGCCGCATCCAGGAGATGGCTCAGCTCGTCGAGCATGATCGTGCGGCTCGTATGGGTGCCCCGATCGCCCGAACGGAACCCCCAGACCATGGCCTGGCTGTCGGTTAACCCGGTAATCCCTGCTTCGAAGTTCAGATCGGATATTGCGCCCATGGCGGGGGACTATATCTAGCCTGTAAAAGATTTCAAGTTCGCCGGCAAACTAGCCGGCGAACGGCAACAAGCGAGTATTCTCCAATCCATAAATGAGTCTGAAGAGAGGGTGAGAGAGCGTTCTGTCAGCCGGTTTTCAGAGTCCGTCCATGAATGGTTTTGAAGCGTTTCTGGCGGGCCTTTGTAGTTGGTCCGCCGCCTGGTTGTCGCCGATGACCGAAAAGGCCACCGCCTGGGTGCCTGACAGGAAAGCTACAAGTTGATCAATGGTCGTTAAGTCTTCGAGTTTCATGATGGTTTTCATCCCCCATCAGGAACAGATCTCCTTCCGGCTTCAGACTCATTTTGGAATTGGAAAAGACTCCCCCACTCGACATAGAATGGCAGCGTATTGCCATCCCAGGTGCCTTCGGCGCAATGGCAAAGATAGGTTTCGAAGTGCTCTTGTACCACTCTATAGAGTACTGTCTTGCTGGGATGCGTTGGGTGGTATGGACACAGATTGGCGGCGCGGAGATTTGGTTTACAGCGGTGAGAGATGAGCGATGAGCAAGCGCGGAGCATGAACCCCAGGGCCAAGGTCAATGTTGACACCTACCGTGACGACAGATTGTATCCGCGAGTCGCGCAAGCCGTCGGGGAGTTGCTCGTCAAGGGCGACGTAGTGGCGCCAGTCGATGTTCTGGTCCGCATGGGGCTCCTCAAGCCGAAGCGCCTTGAGGACTGGCGCCGAGGCCGGGTCCCCTATCTGGAGAAGGTCATCGACTGCAATCTCAACTGTCTGTCGAAGCTGCTGCAGATCCTACGTTTCTACGCCCACGACATGAACCTTGTTCCTTCTGCCACGGCCTACATGCGCTGGGGCAAGGGGCCGAAGCAGCGCGTCCGATTCACCAAGACCGGAGATCCCCAGCTCGAGGAGGCCTACGCCAGGCACTTCGTGTGGCCGGGCAAGGGCCCGTTCCATGCCCCCCTAGCGAGCAACGCGGAGCCCCGTGACGGGGGTCCAGAACGGGAAGTACCAGACAGCCTGGCCAGGGAGTGACGGACTTGCACAAAAGGACGAAAAAGACAGGCGGAAAAAGGCGAAAAACCAGCAAGGTGGCAGGGCGCCCGGTCCGTCAAGCCTCTCAATCGAAGCAAGACCTCGATACAAAGCTCTCCGAGATCATCAAGGAGATGGCGATGCGTCTGCTCAATATGCCGCATGCCGCCGTCTCGGAACCCGCCGCCATGGCGGTCTTGATGCTGGCCGGCGCCGCATGGAACAGCGCCATTGGCGACAATGCCATGCGGAAGCAGCACCGCAAACTCGTCGAACAGATCGACTGGCGCGGTGTGACCCCTTGGTCCGAGCTACGTTCCGACGACACCGAACGGCTCATCGCCGAACTCGTCGAGTATAAGCGCGAGCACTATCCGGACGACCTTCGCCGTGTCGTGGCAACCGAGATGAGTTCGGAAGGAAATGTCCGGGTTCACTGGACCGAACCGGAACAGGTCGTCACTGAAAAACTCGAAGCTGCGACCACGCAGGCCAAGGTCACCAAGGCAAGGCGCGGCCATCCCATCGCAGACAAGCTCGTCAAGAAAATGAACCGGTACGCCCGTGGGAAGGTCGTCGATCTCAAGGCGGCGATGCTCGGCAAGAAGAACGCCGAGGACCTGCAGAAGACGGTGGCGACCCGGGAGAAACTGGCCGACTTGCATCCGGCCCACGCCGTCTACGTCTACGCCCAAAACCAGGTCTCGGTGATGTCGGAGCAGCTCACGGCGCTGAAAGAGATGGGTCGCTTCGTCAAGCTGCTCGGCAAGGCCGAGGACGAGTACATGCCGAGCGGTCCACCGATGAGCCCGCTGACGCCCTCGTTCTTCACTTGCTGGGCGTTCTTCGACGCGTGCGTCGGGTTGGCCGAAGAGACCATCGGAACCACGACCATGGCGGTGGGCTCCGCCTTTGGCATGCACGACGAGTTGGTCCGCGTCATCGGGTTGATGCAGGACTCGCGGATGGGCGTCTTTGTTCATGAGGGTGTCGACAAAGACACAATTGTGCTCCGCGAGCTCGTGACCGACAGAGTGTGCAGAGCCATCTGTCCATCCGGGTACCGCGGCCGAAAAGGTGAGCTTTGGTACGTCCGCGTGCTCCCTCCACCCGTCCCGGGCCTGGAAGAGCATGTCGTCTTCACGACCCCCTATCTGTTGATCAGGCCGAGTGAGCACGAATGGCAGGCGTACTTTCGTAGGACGCTACCCAACGCCCCAAGCGTGGAGCGCATCGCCAAGTACGAGCACCACATGAAGTTCGGACCGGCGCGTGACTACTGGTCCGAGTTCGTGTTCGAGGCGTACGTGAACCACCGTTTGGACGTCATCTTTCTCGCCGGATTGCCTGACGTTGCCGAGAGCCGACCGCACTCGATGATTAACAGCCAATGACGCAGCTCGCCCTCGCCAGCGGTCCCGAATCAGGCGAAACCCTCGTCTGCCGGTTGACACCCAGTGGTCGTATCGACGTCCAACCGGGATCGCCCGAGGACGGCCCGTTTCTGACGCCCAAGACCGCGCAACAGATCATCGAGGCATTCAACGATGGCCGCGGCAAGGGGGTGTTGCACCTCGGCGCGGCAGAGCTGCTGACAGATCTCCACCCGTCACTTTCGTACTGGCGCGATGTCGGGCGAGCATTCGTTGGCCGGGTGTGCGGCGCACTCGACCCGACCGACCCAGAGTCGCTCGTCGTCCCCGATCCGGACCCCGACGAGATCACGGCCTTGGCCCAGGCCGTGCCGCCGATGCAGGGCGGCGAGATCCTTTCGGCCACGCTCCTGGGTGACATCTGGTCCGATCTGGGCACGACCCTAGCGGCCGAGGCCAAGGGTTACAAGGACGGCGTCCAGGGTTACTTGAACAAGCACAGCTCGGTCTGGAACGTGGTGGGCCGCGTTTGCTTCCACCTGGCCGAGAACAAGCGCGATCCCGAGTTTCCTTTTGCCTTCATCGCCACCTATGTCCACAAGGTTTCCAAGCAGGCCAAGCCTCAGCACCTGCCGCTGGGCAGGGCGCTCAAGGACTACGCCGGGACCAAGAACCGCCAGAAGCTGCTCGCTTTGCTCGCTCCCCTCTCACGGGCAGCCGAACAGAGTGCTTTCATCCGCGAGCTGGTCGACGCCGGCGACATCTACCACCCGCTGTCGTGGTCGCCCAAGGAGGCCCATCGGTTCCTCTGCGAGATCGCACTGTACGAGCAGGCCGGGCTGGTCGTGCGCATGCCCGATTGGTGGAGCGCCAAGAACAAGCCCCGCCCCAAGGTCTCGGTTTCGGTCGGCGGCAAAGCGCCATCGACTCTGGGGATGGAAGCGCTCTTGGACTTCGATGTTCGTCTGACTCTGGACGGCAGGAATCTCTCGAAACGGGAAATCGAGGAACTGCTCACAGCCAGCGATGGCCTCGTGCTGATCAAAGGCAAGTGGGTCGAGGTCGATCGCGAGAAGCTCTCGCAGGTACTCGATCAGTGGCATGACGTCCAGATGCAGGCCCAGGCTGGCGGGGTCAGCTTTGGCGAGGCCATGCGCATGCTCTCCGGCGCCCGCCTGGATGGCGATGACGAAGGGTTCGAAGACGCACGGCCCGACTGGTCGGAGGTCATTGCCGGCAAGTGGCTCTCGTCCAGGCTCGATGCGCTCCGCTCGCCCGAGCTGCGAGCAGACATCGAAGCCAACGCGGGCCTCACCGCCGAGCTTCGTCCCTATCAGAAACTGGGCGTACAGTGGCTCTCGACCCTGCGTAGCCTCGAACTTGGCGGTTGCCTGGCCGACGACATGGGCCTGGGCAAGACGATTCAGGTACTCGGGATACTATCCTTGAGCCAGCGCAACAAAGAGCGGGGCACCGACCTCTTGGTGGTCCCCGCATCGCTCGTGGACAACTGGCGCTTGGAGGTCGAGCACTTTGCGCCCGGCCTGAAGGTGCTCATCGCTCACCCGTCGCGCATGCCTTCTCCTGAGCTAAGGAAGCTGCCTGGAAAACACGTCGATGCCCACGACGCAGTGATCACGACCTACGGAACCGTCATGCGCACTGAATGGATAAGGGAGCGCTCCTGGCGTAACGTGATTCTCGACGAGGCCCAGGCCATCAAGAACCCCGGCGCGAAGCAAACCAAGGCGGTCAAGGCGATGAACGCGAGCTGGCGTTTGGCGCTGACGGGCACGCCGGTGGAGAACCGCCTCGGTGATCTGTGGTCGCTTTTCGACTTCTTGAACCCCGGTCTCTTGGGATCGGCCAAGGCCTTCAACCGGCTTTGCAAGTCGATGGCGTCGAGCAAGCAGGGCTATGCGCCGCTGCGCAGGCTGGTGCAGCCATACATTCTCAGGCGACTCAAGACCGACAAGAGCGTTATCTCGGACCTACCCGACAAGACTGAGGTCAACGCATACTGCCTTCTGACCAAGAGGCAGGCTGCGCTGTACCAACAATCTGTCGACGAGATGAGAAGAGCCATCGTGGGGCTCGACGGCATCGAGCGACGTGGTATAGTTCTTGCTTTCCTGATGCGTTTCAAGCAGATCTGCAACCATCCTTCCCAGTGGCTGGGTGACGGCGGATACGAAGCGGCGGACAGCGGCAAACTCGCCCGATTGGGCGAGTTGTGCGACGCCATCGCCGCCCGCCAGGGAAAAATGCTGGTGTTCACCCAGTTCCGCGAGATGACTGAGCCGCTGGCGGGGTTCTTGGCCGAAATCTTCGGCCAGAATGGCCTCGTATTGCACGGCGGCACACCGGTCAACAAGCGCCAGGGTCTGGTGAAGAGCTTCCAGGAGGACGACCGCGTGCCTTTCATGGTGCTATCGCTCAAGGCAGGAGGGACTGGTCTGAATTTGACTGCAGCCTCGCACGTGATCCACTTCGACAGGTGGTGGAACCCCGCGGTCGAAAACCAGGCTACTGACCGCGCTTTTCGCATCGGCCAGAGGAAGAACGTGCTCGTCCACAAATTCGTCTGCCGAGGCACGGTGGAGGAGCGCATCGACGAAATGATCGCCAAAAAGCAGAAGCTTTCCGACGAGGTCCTGTCCGGCGGTGGCGACTCCGCGCTGACCGAGATGAGTAACGAGGAACTCCTATCGATGGTGTCCCTCGATCTGAGCAGCGCGCTGGAGGGATAGTAAGAACAGCGCAGCCAGCAGAATGCCGGCTCGCGTATCGCGAATAGAGGTGAGCCCATGGGCAGATACTACGAGAGCGACTGGTCTCCATACGTTCCGGTGGCGGAGCGTCGGCGGCGCGCGGCACAGAAGATCGCCAAGATGAAGAAGGCAGGTCAGGATGTCTCGCCGGTCGAGATTGTGGGTCGCAAAATCGCCGAGACCTTCTGGGGTGACACCTGGTGCAAAAACCTCGAAGCCTACAGCGACTACTCCAATCGTCTCCCCCGCGGGCGCACCTATGTGCGCAATGGCTCGGTTCTCGATCTACAGATCGAGGCCGGACGTGTTCGCGCGCTCGTCAGCGGTACGGACTTGTACACCGTGGATATCAAGATCAAGCCGCTGCCAGAGAAAAGGTGGGAGGAGATCACGGGGCGATGCGCGGGCCAGATCGATTCGCTGGTGGAGCTTCTCCAGGGCTCCATCTCCAAGGGCGTAATGGAGATCGTCACCCGCAAGGGTGAGGGACTGTTTCCGTCCCCACGCGAGATCACGCTGAGCTGCTCCTGTCCTGACTGGGCCACCATGTGCAAGCACGTGGCCGCGACGCTGTACGGCATCGGCGCTCGCCTCGACCACGAGCCCGAGCTGCTGTTCACCCTGCGCGGGGTCGACCCAGCTGACATGGTGGAAGCCGCCATCGATCAGCCAACGGCCGCCGGTAAGATACGCAAAGGTCGCGTGCTCGAGACCGACGAGCTGTCGTCGGTCTTCGGCGTCGACATCGACATGGATGGAGAATCATCCGGGGAGGCAACGACTCCGCTCGCACCCGCCAAGAGGACGCAACGCGCGGCGAAGCCCCGGAAGCCGGCATCGTCCAGGGAGACTAGTAGGAAGACCGCGGCCATTCCGGCGACCAGGAGATCTGCGGCCGCCAAGAAAACCGCTGGCAAGAAGAAAAGCACGACCGCGGAAGCCACCCTGAAAAGGGCTGCGGCAAAGAAAGCCACGGCCATAAAGAAGACATCCAGGAGGAAGCCGGCAGTAAAGAAGGCGGCCAAGCTATCTGGGGAGGAACAGCAGCGTCTGCAGGCTCGCGCGACGAAGTTCGTGGGCGAGTCGCTCATCCTCCGCGAGATTGTCGAAGAGGTACAGCTCGCTCGTGGACGGCTCTACCTCAGGCGAGATCGAGAAGATCAAGATCTGATGGCGCGGATTACGCCCCTCGGTCCGCGTTCGATGCTGCTCGAGACGCCCCATCGCAATTCCTGGACCGAGCACAAGCGCGGTCAGCTCGCGACCGTACTCAAATACGTGGAGAGCGACACCAGAGGAACCTTTCACGGGCTCGGCTCGCTCGTCGCGAGCAAGCGCGGCGCCAAGCCATCAGCCCAGCAGATCCTTCAGCGCGACTTCAACGTCCCTATCCGAGTCCTCGCCAAGCCTGAGTACTGGTACTCGATGCACCGCAAACCGGCGATTGCGGAGATCAACGATACCAAGGACCGCGTACTTGTCCGCTTTACCGCATCCGGAACGTCGGGCTCCTTTCATGGTACCTGCCTCTATGCCCTCAAGGACGGTGAGTGGGGTTGCTACACGATCAAGCCCAGTGCATCGGAGACCATCGCGACGGCCGAGACATGGCTCAACAAGCGTGACTGGGAGGACTGGGGCTGATGCCGGCAGGCGATGCGCAACGAGTCTGGCGAATTGCAGGGTCTCATGGCCAATCTCGTGTTCGTTAAACTGCCGGTTCCGCTCTATCGTTCCGGGAATCCGCAGGCCGCGGTCGGTCTGTCCAACCGATCGATCAACTTCCGAAACATGGAGGTCATCGCCCTGACCACAGAGATCGGCATGGAGGCCGCCAGACTGCGGGCCGATCACGGCCTTCGAACACCGGACGCCATTCATGGGGCCACCCATCTATCAGCTACTTCGCTCACCGACTCCGGTCTGGCTCAAAGCGCCGGGCACGTTCTCCAGGTTTGCTTTCATGCTCAAATGTCTCCTAGGGGCGACAATTGAGTATTTTCCTGAACGCCATGCTAACCTTGGCAGTTAGTTTAACCTAGCGCGTTTACGTCGCCCATTGGTTGTCGGATTAGCTCGAAAATAAACCAGTTGTTGCAGCGGTGGCCACCTGTAACGGTCGGTACCCTGCGTTGGCTGAGCAGCAGAGGCGTCGATCGTCGGCTTGCGGACAAGTACGTCCGGTCCGGCTGGCTGGAACGATTGGGTCACGGCGCCTACAAGCGAGCTGGCGCGACGGTCGACTGGGCCGGTGCAGTCCGCGCCCTGCAGACCGGCCAGATACAGCTTCCTGTTGAGAATCGGGCCCGCGCTGCCGGCGCTCGATGCCGCCAACAAGATCGCCAACGGTTACCCGCAATGGAGCCACCACGCGCTCGCGCCAAGCATCCTCGGTGTCGGCACGCGTGGCTGCCCCAAGGATCTCGGCGAGCTGAGCCCGCAGCGTGCCAGTTAGCAGGGGCAAGCTCTCCCGTGTGAGTGCTTCGTCCGCGAGGAAGTACTCGACGACTGCGGCGGCCAATCGCGTCAGCGTGTACTCACCGGACCGAACGATGCCCGCCCCGTCCACACGGGCCAACATGCGCTGGTCGCGGCGCTGTTGGATGGCGTGCGTCGCCCGCTTGCGCGGTCGCTCCGCGCCCGG